>RFIR01000216.1 GCA_003695135.1 Alphaproteobacteria bacterium
ATGTCGACCTGCCCGAGGAGGGCGATTTCGGCGGCGCCTTCGGTGCGGCGCGCATGGGGCTGATCGCGGCCGAGAATGCCGATCCGGCAGCCATCTGCACCCGACCGCCGGTGGCCGGCTCCGTCGCGCCCGACCCGGCGCTGGCCGGGGCCTTCGACGCCGCCCATGCCCGCTACCGCGCGGCCTACACCGCCATCAGGGAGCTCTGACATGACCGGATATTTCCAGGACATCGCGCCGGTGACCTATCAGGGCGAGGCCGGGGACGGCGATCTCGCCTTCCGCCATTACGACCCCGACGAGATCGTGCTGGGCAAGCGGATGGAGGACCAGCTGCGCTTCGCCGTCGCCTACTGGCACAGCTTTGCCTGGCCGGGCGGCGACCCGTTCGGCGGGCAGACCTTCGACCGGCCGTGGTTCGGCGATGACATGGCGCATGCGCGGATGAAGGCCGATGCCGCCTTCGAGCTGTTCCGCATCCTCGGCCAGCCCTTCTTCTGCTTTCACGATGCCGATGTGCGGCCCGAGGGGCGGAACTTCGCCGAGAACCTGCGCGGGCTGGAGGAGATCACCGAGTATTTCGCCGGCAAGATGGAGGTGACCGGCACCCGTCTTCTGTGGGGCACGGCCAACCTCTTCTCGCATCGCCGCTATATGGCCGGCGCGGCGACCAATCCCGACCCGGAGGTGTTCGCCTTCGCCGCCGCCACGGTGAAATCCTGCATGGACGCCACCCATCGCCTCGGCGGGCAGAACTACGTGCTGTGGGGCGGGCGCGAGGGCTACGAGACGCTGCTCAACACCGATCTGGGGGCCGAACTCGACCACATGGCGCGGTTCCTGTCGATGGTGGTCGATTACAAGCACAAGATCGGATTCAAGGGCACCATCCTCGTCGAGCCCAAGCCGCAGGAGCCGACCAAGCACCAGTATGATTTCGACGTGGCGACCTGCTATGGCTTCCTGCGCCGCTACGGGCTGGAGGGCGAGGTCAAGCTCAACATCGAGCAGGGGCATGCCTTTCTGGCCGGGCATTCCTTCGAGCACGAGATCGCGCTGGCCGCGGCGCTGGGCGTGTTCGGCTCCATCGACATGAACCGCAACGATTTGCAATCGGGCTGGGATACCGATCAGTTCCCAAACAACCCCGGCGAGGTGGCGCTGGCCTATTACCATATCCTGAAGGCCGGCGGCTTCGACACCGGCGGCACCAATTTCGACGCCAGGCTGCGGCGGCAATCGCTCGAGCCGGCGGATCTGGTCGCGGCCCATGTCGGCGCGATGGATGTCTGCGCCCGCGGGCTGAAGGCGGCGGCGGCAATGATCGAGGATGGCGGGCTCGATGCCGCGCTGGCCGAACGCTATGCCGGCTGGCGGGACCCGCGGGCGCAGGCGATGCTGGGCAGCGACCTCGACAGCATTGCGCGCAGGGTGCTGGAGGAGGACATCAACCCCGCCCCGCGTTCGGGCCGGCAGGAGCGGCTGGAGAACTACGTCAATCGCTTCGTCTGAGGGCGCGATCTGCCCGATCTGTACCGGTGCCGTCCGACGAAGGGTCCGGGGGCAGGCGATGGCGAAGCTCTTTGCGCAGCGCCGCCGCGGCACTATGTTGGGACAAGCTCGGAGTGCCCGGCCATGCGCGACAGTTCAGAGAGCGACCCCCAGGGCATCCCGGTCCGGGCGAAGCTGACGCGCCGCCCGCTGGGCATCCTGTCGACGCTGCGCGCGGCGCGGCGCAACGTGCTGGAGATCGTGCCCGAACTGGCCACCCGCCAGCCGATGATCACCGGCCGCACCGTGCGGCGCTGGCACATGATCATGCATCCGCGCGCCCTGCGCCGGGTGCTGCGCGACAATGTCGGCAACTATCCCCGCTCCGTCACCTCCAAGCGGATCCTCGAGCCGGGGGTGGGCCATTCGCTGTTTCTCGCCGAAGGCGCCGAGTGGCGCTGGCAGCGCCGCACCGCCGCGCCGATCTTCTCGCAGCGCAATCTCGTCAGCCTGGCCCCGGTCATGCGGCAGGCCGCGCGCCGCTCGGCCGACCGCATCGCCGCGCATTCGGGCAGCGTCACCGATCTCTATGCCGAGATGGTGGCAGTCACCTTCGACATCATCTGCTCGGTGACCCTCGCCGGCGGCGGCAGCTTCGACCGCGACGTGGTGCACAACGCCATCAACGGCTATCTGAAAACCGTGGCGCGGCTGTCGATCCTCGACATCTTCGGCGCCCCGCGCTGGGTGCCGCGACCTGAAACTCTGATCCATCCCAACGCCGCACGGCGGCTGCACCGGATCGCCGATGCGGTGGTGCGCCAGCGTGCGGCCGAAGGCGCGGACACGGCCGATCTGCTCGACCTGCTGATCGGCAGCACCGATCCCGAGACCGGGCGCCGGATGAACCAGGTGGAGCTGCGCGACAACCTGCTCGCCTTCATCGTCGCCGGGCACGAGACCACGGCGCTGGCGCTGGCCTGGACGCTCTATCTGCTCGCCTTCGACCCCGACGCGCAGGAACGCGCCCGCGCCGAGGTATTCCGGGTCCTGCGGACGTCCGACACTGCCGGGCCCGAGCATCTCGATGCCCTGCCTTATACGCGGGCGGTGATCGAGGAGGCGATGCGTCTCTACCCACCCGCCGCCTTCATCGCCCGCACCGCCGAGGGGCCGGACCGGCTGTGCGGCCGGGTGATCGAGCGCGGCGAGACGGTGATGCTGCCGATCTATGCGCTGCACCGCCACCGGCTGTGGTGGGAGGAGCCCGACGCCTTCCGCCCCGAACGGTTCCTGAACGCCAGGCCCGACCGCTTCACCTATCTGCCCTTTGCCGACGGGCCGCGCATCTGTATCGGCGCCGGTTTCGCGATGATGGAGGCGCAGATCGTGCTGGCCACGCTGCTGCGGCGCTTCCGCTTCGAATCGGTCGGCCATACGCCCGAGCCGCTTCTGGTCATCACCCTGCGCCCCGGCGGCGGGGTCCGGCTGAAGGTGAGCGAACTCGGCCCGGGGGCGGAGAGCCTGGCTGCCTGAGGCCGGGCGGGCGCAGGGGGAGGTGCCATGGCGGCGCAGGAGACCCGCACGCAACGCATCGGCGTCATCGCGCTGTCGCTGGCGGCGCTGCTTGGCGGCTGGTGGCTGGGCGCCTGGGCGATGGCCGATGAAAGCGTGCTGCCCTCGCCCCTGCAGGTGTGGGCGGTGATGGTGGCCGAGGCGCGCTCCGGCGCGCTGGGCTATCACACCGCGGCGACCCTGTTCCGGGTGGCGGCGGCGTTCGGCTTTTCGATGCTGGCCGGCACCGCGATCGGACTGGTGCTGGGGCTCTATCCGCGGCTCAACCGCTGGGCAGATCCCTGGGTGGTGGTGTTTCTCAACCTGCCGGCGCTGGTGGTGATCGTGCTGGCCTATCTGTGGCTGGGGCTCAACGAGTTCGCCGCCATCGTCGCGGTCTCGGTCAACAAGACGGCGATGGTCATCGTGACGGTTCGCGAGGGCGTGCGCGCGCGCGACCGCGGCGTGGCCGAGATGGCGCAGGTCTACCGGATGGGACCGTGGAGGCGGTTTGCCCATGTGCTGCTGCCTCAGCTTGCGCCCTATCTGTCGACTGCGGTGCGCAACGGGCTGGCGGTGATCTGGAAGATCGTGCTGGTGGTGGAGTTTCTCGGCCGCGGCAGCGGGGTGGGCTTCCAGATCCACCTCTATTTCCAGCTGTTCGAGACCGCGCATGTGCTGGCCTATTCGCTGAGCTTCGTCGCGGTGATGCTGCTGATCGAATATCTGGTGCTACAGACCACCGAGGCGCGGGTGGTGCGCTGGCGCGATGCGGGACGGCAGATGGAGGCGTGAGACCTTAGACAAGTAGTGATCCACTCGGTCCACTCCTGGCTCCGACCCGAGGGCATGCGCCCGTCCGGGTGGGGTTGGTCTTGGAGCGCCATTGGACCGAGCGACAATGGCGACGTGGGCGTATGTCCGTGTCTCTTCGCGCCCCGGGCAAGTAATACGAACTCCGTGTGATCAGTTCGGGGCGACGCGTTTGGGCCACCAGTGGAAGCCGGTCTGGCCTCGGATGAGATCGCGGTTGGCGGCAAGGGCGACG
>RFIR01000022.1 GCA_003695135.1 Alphaproteobacteria bacterium
GTCTCGAACTCCCAGATGGCGGCCAGCTTTTCCTCCGGCACGCCATTGTCGGCGCCGTTCTTGAAGGTATGGGCGGAACAGTAGGAACAGCCATTCGACAGGCTGGAGACATGCGCCACCATCCATCTCAGCGCCGGATCGACGGTTCCGTTCGGATTGCGCACCACCGCCCGGATCAGGCCGAGCGCGGCGCGGGCGATCTCCGGCCGCCGCGACAGTGTCAGCATGGAATTCGCCGTGAAGCCGGTCGCCGAGGCGAGCCAGGCAATGTCATCGGCGGCGTCGATCCCTTCCTCGCGCGACAGCGGTTCGACATGGGGCAACTGGCATCCTCCCGTGACATCGTCCCGGCCCGGCTGCCGCCCGCAGGCGCGCTTTGGTGAACCTTTTCGCCGGACCGTTGTCGTTTTCCGGCATTGAACATCTTTCAAGATAGTTAGGCAATCTCTTTTGACGATTTCGCGCCGGTTTCGGCCGGAATTCGCCGCAGCGCTGCCCCGGAATTGGTTGACCTTTTGGCGCAACCGGTTGCAAGGGCGCGCCCGGCCCGGAGCGGAGAAGAAGGCACCCGCCCCGGCCCGCGGATGGTCGGTCGATGGTCAGTCGATGGTCAGCGACTCGCCGTTCAGCTCCCAGTTCTCGACCACCCTGGTGCCCGATTCCTGCAGCATCTTCGACACGGCGCAGTGCTCGCGCAGGCTGCGGGCCATCTTCAGCGCATCCTCGCGCGCACCTTCATAGCTGACGCGAATGTCGAGCACGGCTTCGGGAAACGGCACCTCGATGGGCCGGATCAGCCGGGTTCCGTGGCTGTCCATGGTGACGTTGATGTCGATCTCCATCGCGGTAATGGTGACGCCATGCGCCGCGGCAAGCTTGTTGGTGATGACATGGGTACAACCGGCAAGGCCCATGAACACATACTCCACCGGCATCGGGCCGAGATCGGTCCCGCCGCGCTGAACCGGCTCGTCGACCACGCATGAATGCCCGCGCGCGGTCACCTTCGATCGCGTGGGGGTGTCCTGCACCCCGGCGATGCTGAACTTCCAGATCGGCTTTTCCTTCACCCGGCCCATCGGTTCCTCCCCGTACGGTTTCCGCTTCGCGCCGGCGCAAGGCGCAGCCGCCGCCCGATCTTGCAGCTTGCGCCGCGCCAGTCCATGAAAATCCGTGACGCGCCGCCGCAGTCTGCCCCGATGGCGGCGGTTTCGGGAAAGGGGGGTGTGAATGGATTGCCCTGATGGCAGGCAGGTCGCCAGCCGGCGGGACCGACCGGCCGGCCGGGCGCGCCCGATCGCGGGAGCGCGCAGGTGAGCCGCTTTACCGTGGCCATTGCCGGCTTCGGCTGGTGGGGACGCAACCTCGCCCGGCGCGTGAGCGAGAGCCGCGGCATGCGAATTGCCGGCATCGTCGAGCCGGAAGAGGCCAATCACGGCGCCATCCGCGAGATGGGCCTGACCCCCTTCACCGAGCTGCCGCAGGTCACCGGGCTGGACGAGGTCGATGCCGTCATCCTCGCTACCCCCAATCCGCTGCACGAGGAACAGATCGTCCACTGCGCGCGCGCCGGCAAGCACGTCTTCTGCGAGAAGCCGCTCGGCCTGACCGCGGCCAGCGCCCGCAGATCGGTCGCGGCCTGCCGCGCGGCCGGCGTGCAGCTCGGCCTCGGTCACATGCGGCGCTTCGAACCGGCAATGCAGACGCTCGCCGCCGTGATCGCCGCAGGCGAGATGGGCACCATCATGCATGCCGAGGCGATGTTCAGCCACGATCTGCTGATCGGCGTGCCGGCGGGGGACTGGCGCACGACCAAAGCCGTCTCGCCCGCCGCCGGAATGACGGCGATGGGCATCCACCTCACCGATCTCTTCATCGCCTTCTTCGGCCGGGTCGAGACCGTTCAGGCAATGACCGCCAGCCGGTCGCTGGGGTGGGAGACGGGCGACGTCGTCACCGCGCAGCTGCGCTTCGAGGCCGGCATGACCGCCTCGCTCGCCGCCATACTGCACACGCCGCTCTTCATCCGCATGCATGTCTTCGGCACCGAGCGGTGGATCCAGATCCTCAACGACGCCCATCCCGATGACCCAAAGGGCAAGGCGCACCTTCAGGGCGCGGCGACCGGCCGCCCGCGCACCGAGACGGTTCTGGACTGGGTGGACACGGTCTCGCTCAATCTCGACGCCTTCATGCGGGCGGCAACGGGCGAGGCGCCCTATCCGATCACGCCCGAAGAGATGATCCACAATATCGAGGTTCTCGAGGCGATCACGATCTCGGCTGCGGAAGGCCGGACGGTCGCCATCGCCGAGCTGTCGGGCCGGGCGCCGGCAGCTGCCGGGTCGCCATGACCCGGGGGGCGACCCGGAATTGCCCGGCATCCGGGGCCTTTCGACCCCTGACCGGGTCCAGGATAGATTGGTCAACCAAATTGACGACTTCCGGCCGGACGGCATGACGCCCCGGCCCCGAACCGCAAAAACCTTTGTCAATGGCAACAAATAATTGCAATTCTGCGTGATCCGTCTGATAATCCCGGCCCGTGGCGCGGCCGGGCGGAAAACCGGGGCCTGGAATTGGTCCACCATTCTGGCCGCAGCGCATCCGCAGGGGAGGGATGGCTCGAAGAAAGTTTCAGTCGCATCCGGTGGCCGGCCGGGTCTGCCAGCGCAGTCGGGCCGGCAGACCGTGGCCGTCCGCCCGATGACGGAGCCGGTCCGGCGCCGGTTCGCGCGACGGGAATTCGGCATCCGGAACCTAACTGCCGCGGGCGGCGCAGGCTGACCGCGCGAACGCAAGACAGGGAGGACAACATGAAGAACCAGCTAGTTGCCGCAGCCGCCGGCCTTGCCATGACCATGACGGCAGGCAGCGCGATGGCCGAGACGATCACGCTGCGCATCGGCTCGGGCCATCCGCCCGGCGTGGTCTATGCCGGGCTGATGCTCAGCTACTTCGAGCCCGAACTCAAGAGGCGGGTCGAGGAACGCACCGAGCACAAGATCAACTTCGTCGAGGGCTATTCGGGTTCCATCGTCAAGGTGACCGAGGTGCTGGAGGGCGTGCAGGACGGCATTCTCGACATCGGCGGCTTCTGCTTCTGCTTCGAGCCCTCCAACCTGCCGCTGCACGCCTTTCAGGTGATGCTGCCCTTCGGCACCATGGACCCCGAGCTGTCGCTGAAGATCGCGCAGGAGGTCTATGCCGAGGTCCCCTATCTCTCCAACGTCTTCGAGGAGAAGTTCAACCAGATCCTGCTCTCGCGCATCGCCGATGGCGGCTACAATCTGGGCACCTCCTTCCCCTGGGACGATCTCTCCGATCTCAAGGACAAGAAGATCGCCGGGGCCGGGCTCAACCTGAACTGGCTGGAATATGCCGGCGTCACGCCGGTGCAGTCCTCGCTGGCCACCGCCTATACCGAGATGAAGACCCATGTCTATGAAGGCTGGATCATGTTCCCCTCGGCCTGGGTCAATCTCAAGCTCTACGAGCTTGGGCCGTACTATACGCTCATCGGCTTCGGCTCGATCACCTGGCACGGGCTCACGATCAACAAGGACACCTATGACAGCCTGCCGCCAGAGGTGCAGGAGATCCTGCGCGAGGTGGCCCATGACTACGAGCTGCAGACCGGCATCGTGAACAAGCGCGAATATGACCGGCTGGTCGACGAGCTGCGCGGGCTCATCACCGTGCGCGAGATCGAGCCGGAGGTCCGCAAGGCCTGGGCCCAGTCGCTGGCCGACTGGCCGCAGAAGATGGCCGACGAGCTCAACGCCCAGGGTCTTCCCGCCACCAAGGTGCTGAACCTGACGCTGGATCGGGCCGAGGCCAATGGCTATCAGTGGCCGGTGCGCTACGTGGTGAAGTGACGGGACCGCGGCGCCGTCCTCCGGGCGGCGCTGCCCCTTCCCCGAGGGCAGCGAGGCGGGCATGGGCCTGATTGGGCTGATCGACAGGCTGACCAAGACCCTGATGGTGATCGGCGCCGCCTGGGCCTTCATCCTGTGCTTCTTCATCCTCGCCGACATCATCTTTCGTGCCGCGAACATGCCGCTGCAGGGCACCAAGGAGCTGATCGCCAATTCGGTGGTCATCATCGTGTTCATGCAGCTCGGCTTCGCGGTGCGCTCGCAATCCATGCTGCGCGCCGATTTCCTCGTCGCCAAGCTGCCGCGCCCGGTGCGGCGGCTCCTGATCCTTCTCGGGCTTGCGCTGGGGGCGGCGTTCTTCTTCTTCCTGCTCAAATCCGGCATCACCCCGGCCCTGCGCTCCTTCGCCAATGACGAGTTCGACGGCGAGGGCGCGCTGAGGGTTCCGGTCTGGCCGGCGCGCTTTGCCATCCTGGTCGGGGCCGGGCTGGCCGGGATCAACTACCTGCTGCTCTGTCTCAACGAACTGCTGTCGCTGCGGCTCGACCGGCTGGATCTGGAATGAGGCGCGCAGCCGGTGTTTGACTATTCAACCGCGGCACTGATCGTCGTCCTCCTCTTCGGCCTGGTGCTGATGGGGGTGCATGTGGCCGTGGCGCTGGGGGTGACCAGCGCCATCGGTATCTATCTGGCCACCGGCAAGCTGAGGATCGTCGAGGCGACGCTGGCCTCGACCGCCGCCGAGGCGCTGCGCGATTTCACCTTCGCGGTGATCCCGCTCTTCATGCTGATGGGCGAGTTCATCGGCCGATCCGGCGCCATCACCGACATCTACATCGCCATCAACAAGGGGCTCCGGCGCATACCGGGGCGGCTGGCGATCGCGACCGTGCTCGGCAACACGATTTTCTCCTTCGTCACCGGCGTGTCGATCGCCTCGGCCGCCGCCTTCAGCCGCATCGCCTATCCCGAGATGAAGGAGCACAATTACGACCGCGGCTTCGCGCTGGGCGCGATTGCCGGCTCCAGCTGCCTCGGCATGCTGATCCCGCCCTCGGTGCTGATGATCGTCTGGGGCATCCTGACCGAACAGTCGATCGGCGCGCTTTTCCTGGCCGGGGTCATCCCCGGCCTGCTGCTGGCCTCGATGTTCATCCTCTATATCGTCGGCGTGGCCATCCTGCGCCCCGACAAGGTGGGGGAGGGAAAGGCCCATATGCCCGCCGGCGGCGCGGCGGCGCTGGATTCGACCCAGGCGCGCCTGCCGCCGCTGCAGCTGGCGATCTCGCTGATCGGCGTCGGCTTCATCGTCGCCGCGGTGCTGGGCGGGATCTGGGCGGGCATCTTCACCCCCACCGAAGGCGCCGGTGCCGGCGCGGCGCTGGCCTTGATCCTCGCCATCGTCAAGGGGCTGAGGCTGCGCGAGTTCATCGGCGCCATCTACTCGGTGGGCAAGACCGCCGCGCCGATCCTGATCCTGCTGCTCCTGGCCGCGCTCTATTCCCGCACCCTGGCCATGACCGGGGTGACCACGGTGATCCGCACCATCTTCGAGGAATCGGGCCTCCAGGCCTGGCAGGTGCTGGCGATCATCGTGCTGATCTGGTTCGTGCTGGGCATGATCATCGATTCGATCTCGATCATCCTGCTCACCGTTCCCATCGTCGAGCCGGTGGCGCAGGTCTTCGGCTTCGACCGGCTGAGCTTTGCCATCGTCGGCATCGTCGCCATCGAGGCCGGGCTGCTGACCCCGCCCTTCGGGCTGCTGGTCTATACCGTCAAGGCCGCAATCCAGGACGAGAAGATCGGGGTCCAGCGCATCTTCGCATCATCCGTGCCCTACTGGGCGATCATGCTGATCGCGGTGCTGCTGATCGTGGCTTTCCCCTGGCTGGCCAACTACCTGCCCGATCTTCTGATGTAGGGCGGGGCGATGGCACGCGATCCAGACCGACAGGAAGAGGATAACAGGACATGACCAATCCGGATCTGCCGAAACCCGATTACGCCCGCAACATGCGGATCGTGGGCTATTCCGATCAGGGCGGCCGCCCCGACGGGGTGCAGCTGATGGTGAACAAGGGCCATGCCATCGTCGGGCACATGTTCTCCAACGGCTTCAGCGTCATCGACTGCCGCGACCCGCGCAACCCGAGGCCCGTGGCCTATGTGCCGGCGCCGCCCAATACCTGGAACATCCATCTGCAGGCCCATGAGGATCTGCTGCTGGTGATCAACGCCAAGAACATGTTCGCGGCGGCGGAGTTTCAGGACGAGGAGCAGTACTACAAGGGTGCGCTGGGCAAGAAGGTGGGAACCGCCGAGGCGCGCGGCGCGGCCGAGCGCAACTGGACCGCCGGCATGTCGGTCTTCGACATCGCCGATCCCGCCAGTCCCCGCCAGATCGGCTTCATGCCGGTGGAGGGCGGCGGCATCCACCGCATCTGGTATGTGGGCGGGCGCTGGGCCTATGCCTCGGCGCTCATCGACGGCTTTACCGACTACATCTTCATCACCATCGACATGAGCGATCCGACGCAGCCGCGCGAGGTCGGCCGCTACTGGCTGCCGGGCATGAACCTTGCCGCGGGCGAGACGCCGAGCTGGGATGCCAGCCGGCGCAACGGGCTGCACCACGCCATCGTGCATGGCGATACCGCCTATGCGTCGTGGCGCGATGCCGGTCTGGTCATCCTCGACATCGCCGACCGCGCCGCGCCGAAGCTGATCGCGCATCGCAACTGGTCGCCCCCCTATGGCGGCGGCACCCACAACGCGCTGCCCCTGCCCGATCGCGACCTGCTGGTGGTGGCCGACGAGGCGGTGCTCGACAAATGCGCCGACGGGATCAAGTACATCTGGATCTTCGACATCCGCGAGAAATCGAACCCGGTCAGCATCTCGACCCTGCCGACCCCGGCCGAGGAGGACTACTGCGCCAAGGGCGCCCATTTCGGGCCCCACAACATCCACGAAAACCGGCCCGACGCCATGGTCAGCGATCAGGTGATCTATGCCACCTACCAGAATGCCGGGGTGCGGGTCTTCGACATCTCCAACGCCTATCAGCCGAAGGAGATCGCCGCGCTGGTACCGCCGGCGCCGAAGCGGATGATGGACACCCGCCCCAACCGCGCCCGGGTGATCCAGAGCTGCGACATCTGGGTGTCGAAGGACGAGCTGATCTATTGCTCGGACTACAATGCCGGGCTCTACATCATGGAGCGCACCGGCTGAGGCGCGCGCGCCCGCTCAGCCGGCGGGCGCGCCCAGCACCCGGCGCACATTGGCCGCAGCGACCTCGGCAATCCTGCGGTTGGAATCCCGGGTGACGCCGGCGACATGCGGGGTCAGGATCAGGTTGTCGAGCCCCGCGAACAACTCGCGCGCCGTCGCGTCGATCGGCTCGACCTTCAGCGTGTCCAGCGCCGCGCCCCCGAGATGGCCCGAACGCAGCGCCGCGGCGCAGGCCGCCTCGTTGACGATGCCGCCGCGGGCGGAGTTGATCAGCACCGCGCCCGGCTTCATGCGTGCAATGCGCGCGGCGTCGATCAGATCGACGGTTTCGGGCAGGAGCGGGCAATGCAGGGTGACGACATCGGCCTTCTCGATCAGCGTGTCGAGATCGACCCGGGCCGCATCCTTCCAGGCCGGGGCATCTTCCGGCAGCATCGCGTCATGGGCGATGACCTTCATCTCCATCCCCCGCGCCCTGGCCCCGACCACCTGACCGATCGAGCCGAAACCGACGATGCCCATGGTGCGGCCGGCCAATTCCAGCCCGCTGCCGTATCTGGGCCGGTCCCATGTGCCGGCGATCACCTCCGGCGTGGCGTAATAGGCCCGGCCGCGCAGCAGGATCATCGCGGTGGCAATCACGTATTCGGCCACGGAAACCGCGTTCGCGCCCACCGCCGGGCAGACCTCGATGCCGCGCGCGCGGCAGGCGGCGACGTCGATGTTGTCGAGCCCCACCCCCATGCGCGCGACCAGCCGCAGCTTCGGCGCCGCATCCAGCAGCTCGACATCGACCTGGGTGGCGTTGCGCACCACGATGGCGCGGGCATCGGCCACGCGATCCAGCAGCTCGGCACGCTTGCACCACAGCTCGGGATCCCAATGCGCACCGAAATCCGCGATCAGCGCCTGCGCCGTGGGTTCGTGCATGAATTCTGTGATCAGTACGTCTGCCATCACACTGCCTCGCCTGCCGGCCCGGTCATCTCGGCCGGCTTCACGCCCGGCGCCGCCCGAAGCCTAGAGAAATTCGCGCGCCTTGTTGTAGGGCGCTTCCATGTTGTAGCCATGCGCGGCGCGATAGCCGTCATACCGGCGCTCCAGAAACTCCAGAATCACCCAGACCAGGAGAAAGACGAACGGAATGATGAACAGCGACCACAGCAGGGCCGGAAACGGAAACTGCATCAGGCCCGAAGCGACGGCCCCCGTGGCACAGAACAGGGTGAAGAAGCCCGTAGTCTTGTGATAGGCCTCGAAGATCCTGCGGCGCAGCGTGTGATCGTAGTGATCCCCGCGCCAGGTGGCCGGATCGTTCGGATCGGCATTGTTGTAATACTTGCCGCCATGGGTGCCACGCAGCATCCCCGACAGGACCTGAAGGCAGCCCAGCAGGATCGTGGTCAGGCCCAGGATCGAATGCATGGATCCGCTGAAACCCTTGCTGACCACCAGCGCCACCGCCGCACCGCCCAGCGACAGCAGCACCGCGAAATAGAGTCCGAACTTGTGGGTGTTGAACCACCACCATTCGGGGTGCCACAGGCTGACCTTGCGGCGGATGCCGAATTCCGTCGGCCTCGGCTTGCCGTAGCGGATGATGGTGATGCAGAGCGGG
Organism: Alphaproteobacteria bacterium; assembly: GCA_003695135.1. GTDB lineage: Bacteria > Pseudomonadota > Alphaproteobacteria > Rhodobacterales > Rhodobacteraceae > J013. The sequence continues at coordinate 8,734 of RFIR01000022.1, forward strand.
ACCAGCACGATCCAGATGCTGAACATCAGGAGCGCGTGATAGTCCCAGTTGATGTGGATGGTCCGGCCGAGGAAGTCGAGATACACCTCTTCCGGGATGTGTGTCGCCTTCTCGGCCATGGCATCTTCCCCGCAGAACCTGCCGCCCCGCTCCCTCCCTGCGCATCGCGACCGGGGCATCCGTTACCGTCTTATCGATAATCTGCCCGATGGGCAAGAAAGCGCGCCGGCCTTCGCGGTACCCCGCGCGCCCATGCCGCGCGCCCATCTCGCGCATCGGCCTGTGGCGGGCTATGGCTTGTGCATCAGCACATGCTCGATCGCCGCGCGCCGCGCGCGTTCGGCATCGCCGCCGCTCAGCGCATCGACCAGTGGCTCGTGCGAGACCGTCACCGCGATCAGATCGGTCGGGTGGCGCACCACGTTCAGCATCGTGCGCGACTTGATGTTCAACCCCTCCCACAATCCGGTCAGGGTGGCGTTTTCGGCCGCACGCACGATGATCCGGTGGAAGTTCGAGTTGTGCTCGGAAAACCGGCGCGAATCTGCCGCCTCCGCCGCCTTGCGCATGTGGCGGATCTCCCTTTCCAGCCGCGCGCGCAGATCGCAGCCGGTCCGGGCCGCGCATTCGGCGGCAAAACCCTCGAGCTGCGCGCGCACGTCATAGATCTCGCGCAGCTCGGCGTCGGAGATGATCCTGACCCGCGCCCCCCGGTTGTGCAGCGTCTCGACCAGACCCAGCGCCTCCAGCTCGCGCAGCGCCTCGCGCACCGGGGCCTGGCTCGTCTCCATCTGCGCCGCGATGCGAAGCTCGACCAGCCGGTCGCCCGGCCGCAACTCGCCGCGCAGGATCTGTTCCATCAGCCTCTCCCTGATCCGGGAGGACAGCGAGGATCTCGGCAGCGCATCCGTCTTCACATCCACCCCCTGGCGAGTTCCGCCAGATACCAGGTCGCCAACCCGGCCCAGTGTAATCGATTATCGAGGAAAATCGAGCGGAACCCGCGCCCGCCCTGCGCCGCGCCGGTGGCGGGCTGCCATATTCCGAATCCAGATAGCCCCATGCGATAATGGCATGGGTTTTTCCTGCCGCGCGGCTTGCGCGCGAATTTCCCATGCCGTTAGGTTCGGTCATGACGAACGGAACGGGCCCGCGGGCAGGTCGGTCCTGCCGCACGCGGCCCGCGCATCGGCGAGGGATCAGACCATGATCAGGCACGGCACGGCGAATTTCGGCATTACCGGCACCGACTGGCAGCAGAAGGTCAACTGGGACCGCCTGCGCAAGTATCGGCTGGAGCGTGCGCGCGAGAGGATGAAGGCGCACGGGCTGGGCGCGGTGCTGTGCATGTATGACGAGAATGCGCGCTACATCACCGGGACGCTGACGCCGGGCTGGAACCGGCTGAAGCCGGGCCTGCGCTATGCGCTTCTGTGTGGCGACGCCGCGCCGGTCCTGTTCGAACAGGGCGATATCGGCGCCCAGATCAAGCGCCACTCGCCCTGGATCCCCGAGGAGAACGTCCGCTACTCCTATGCCTGGATCAAGGGCGCGGCCGGCTCGGCCTCGACCCAGCAGGTGACCAAGTTCACCAATGCGATCAAGGAAGAGATGAAGCGTTTCGGGGTCGAGGGCGAAAGGCTCGGCGTCGATTTCATCGACATCAACATGATCAACGCCTTCCGCGAGGCCGGGATCGAATGGGCCGACGGCATGACCCCGATGATGGAGGCACGCGCGGTCAAGAACGAGGACGAACAGGAATGCATGCGCATCGTCGCCGCGATCGGCGATGCCGCGCATTGGGAGACGATGAAGTTCCTCAAGCCCGGCATCACCGAGAACCAGGTCACCGCCCATATCATGGAGTTTCTCTACAACATCCCCGGCATGGAGGATGTCGAGGACGTGATCGTCTCGTCGGGCCCCAACACCTGGCCGAACTGGCGCAACTTCACCGACCGCATCATCCAGCCCGGCGACATCGTGTTCATGGACCTCGCCGCGCTGACCTGGAACGGCTACAAATCCTGCTACTATCGCACCTATTGCGTCGGCCGCGAGCCGACGAAGGAGATGACCGAGACCTACGACATCGCGCTGAAATGGCTCTACGATTCCATCGAGGCGGTGAAGGTCGGCGCCACCACCCGCGAGATCGCGGAAAAATGGCCCTCGGCGCAGGAGGCGTGGGGCTATCGCGAGGAGGACGAGGCGGCGGCCAATCTCTGGGGCCACGGGCTGGGGCTGGCGCAGTACGACCCGCCGGTCATCTCGCGCATCTGGTCGCTCGACCACCCAGTGGAGATCCAGCCCGGCATGGTCTTCGCGCTGGAGACCCAGCACGGGGTGCCGTTCAAGTTTGGCGTGCGCATCGAGGAGATGCTGATCGTGCACGAGAACGAGACCGAGATCATCTCCAACTTCCCGGTCGAGAAGATCACCGTGGTCGACCCGATGTGACCGGCGGGTCCGGACAGGACGTGCCGAGATGACCGCGAACCCGTTCGTCGTCGCGCTGTCGGATCCGGCGGCGCTGGATGCGGCGCTGGTCGGCCCCAAGGCCGCCAATCAGGCCGCCCTCGCCCATGCCGGCCTGCCCACACCGGGCGGCTTCTGCCTGACGGCGGCGGCCTATCATGCGCAACTCGCCGCGCTCGGCCTGACCGAGGATGCCCGAAAGGCGGTGACGCTCGATTTCATCGAGGCACGGCGTTACATCTCCCGCGTCCGCATCGCGCTGTTCGACGAACCGATCGCCGAGGCGGTGCGCACGCCGCTGCTCGACGCCTGGCGCACGCTGGAGGGCGCGCGCGGCGGGGCGCTGGCGGTGCGCTCCTCCTCGCTGCTGGAGGACACCGCCAATTCCTCCTTCGCCGGCCAGTTCCAGACCTTTCTCGGCATCGAGACCGAGGCGGATTTCCTCACCGCGGTGCGGGCTTGCTGGGGCGCGCTGTGGTCGTCGCGCGCGCTGCGCTACATGGCCGGGCGCGGGATCACGGCGACCGAAACCGCGATGGCGGTGCTGGTCCAGCCGCTCATCCGGGCCGTCGCCTCGGGCGGCGGGATGAGCCGGACCGCGCTGGGCGGCATGTCGGTCTCGGCCACATGGGGGCTGGGCGAGGCCATCGCCCAGGGCGAGGTGGTGCCCGACCGCTATGACCTCGACGAGAGCGGCGAGATTTCCGAGACCGTCACCGGCTACAAGTTCCACGCGGTCCACTGCCCCCACCATGCCGCCAGCGCCGAGCCGCGCGAGGTGGCGCGCGAGGAGGTCCGCAAGCCCTGCCTGACGCCTGATCAGGTCCGGCAGCTCGCCGGCATGATGCGCACCGCCGAGACGGTGATGGGCGGCCCGGTCGAGGTGGAATGGGCGATGGACGAGGCCGGCATCAACATGCTGCAGGCGCGCCCGCTGCATGTCGCACCGGCGCCGGTGCCCGACGAGATGTGGCTGCGCCATCCCGGTCTGAGGGGCCATCCCGGCGGCATCGGCTGGGGGGCGGGGCGGGCCTGCGTGATCAATTGCGAATGCGAACTGGGCCGGGTGGCGCCGGGCGACGTGCTGGTGACCTCGGTCGCGGGTCCCGCGCTCAGCCAGATCCTGCCCCGTGTGGCCGGTGTGGTGGCCGAGCTTGGCGGCAGCACCTCGCATCTCGCCTCGCTGGCGCGCGAGCGGGGCATTCCGATGGTGCTCGGCGTGCTCGACGCCACGCGGCGGATCCCCGATGGCGGGCAGGTCGCCGTCGACGGCGTCACCGGCGTGGTGCGCTGGCAGGTCTGAGACCAGGGCTTAATAACCCGAACATGCTCCGCCCGGGCGTCAGCCGCGGCGCCACTGGCGCCACGGTCGCGTCTTACCCTCGGGCGGGCACTGCCTTTAACGCTTCGAGGGCAGCGGTCGGAGCTGTAACGCCTGCAAAGGAGAATTCTTCTGGGCATGAGTCGCGCTCATCGAGCCTTGGGCTGGGACGGCCGCGCAACCCGAGCGATCCCGGCTTCCCCGATGCGCACCGCCGCCGACGGGAATTGCGACCGGTCCCGCCCAAATCTGGGCAATTTTATGGGATGTTTACGGGTGTGATAGCGGGCACAGTCCGCGGCACGCGCTGCTGCCATCCTTGTTGTGCGGCCGGGCACGACAGCCCCGGCCATCGTATCGCACAGCCCAGTCAAGGATGCCCATCATGCTTTCCATGCAGCACTCCGCCCTTCTCGCCATGCGCCGTCAGGACGTTGGCGGCCGGTTCCGCATCGCCCGCCGGGGCCTTCCCGTCGAGATGCTGAGCTGGGCGCCCTTCATGGTCGTGCTGGCCTTCAGCATCGCCAATGTGGTGCCCTCGGGCGAGATCGTTCTGCTGACCGGCGCCGTCGCCGTCATCGGCGAGATTGCCGGCCTCTTCCTGCGGAGGCTGCGGCGGGGACGCGAGCGCGATCTCGCGGCCTGAGAAGACCCCGGTTCACCCGCCGCGGCCTCCGGCCGCCGTCCGGACGTGCCGATGACAGCGGTGCCTGCGGATTGCGCCGAGATGGTCTGCCGGCCAGACCCGGGCGCTGCGCGCGGGCGCCGCGAAATGCGGCGCCGGACATGTTATGATTATTCTCACTGTTGATTGATAGAGGCCCCTGCGAAACGCCGCCGGCCAGACCCTGTCGCACTGCCTGGGCGCCGCGGAACGCGGCGCTACATACGCTCCTCTTGTTTTCACTGTTGATTGATAAATATTGATTGCGAAGTTATTTTCTAATTATTTTACGCGTACGCAGATTTGATTGGTCTGAAAACTGGCACATTCACAATGCCTGACTACATCCGGGTTTTGCAGACTCCCTCCCCAATAAATATTTACCAGAGACCCCTGCGCAACTATGTCAGCCAGACCCCCTCGGCGCGCGCGGGCGCCACGAAATTGTGGCGCCACGTGCGCTCTTCCTGTTTTCACTGTTGATTGA
>RFIR01000217.1 GCA_003695135.1 Alphaproteobacteria bacterium
AAGACGGGCCACATCTATGTCCACCGGGCCGATGACTGCTCGCTGATCCGCTACTCCGAGGCGATGGTGCCGCAGGAGGACATGTGGACCCTGCCCACGCCCGAAGGCGCACGCATGCTGCCCGGCGCCAATGGCGGCGTGGAATGGTCGCCCATGGCCATCAACCCCGACCTGCATCTGGCCTATGCGATCAACCTGCACCAGCCGATGACCTATACGGTGAAGTCCTCGCCCTATCCCGAGGGCAAGCTGTGGCTCGGCGGTTCCTTCGACGTGATCCCGACCGAGGAGCAGTGGGGCAACATCACCGCGGTTGATTACAACACCGGCGCGATCAGCTGGAAGGTGCGGACGCAACAGCCGATGATCGGTGGCATTCTGGCCACGGCCGGCGGTCTGGTGTTCACCGGCGAGGGCAATGGCTGGTTCCATGCCTATGACGCCGCCACCGGCGCCGAGCTGTGGCGTTTCCAGATGGGTGCCGGCGTCAACGCCCCGCCCTCCAGCTACACTGTCGACGGCAAGCAGTACATCGTCGTCGCCGCCGGCGGGAACGCCCAGCTCAACTACAAGCGCGGCAACAACATCGTCGCCTTCACGCTGGCCGACTGACGCCGACCGGCATATGGATCGGGGGCGGGTCCTGCCCGCCCCCTTTTCGCGCGGGGGCGCAGCCCTGCCGAGCCTGCGCCGACGCGCCCAACCAGGGACACCGAAACCGATGACTCACTTCCGCCGTTGCATCCTTGCGGCGCTGCTGGCGCTGGCGCCCGTCGCGCTGCAGGCGCAGGATGCGTTCGATCTCGAGGAAACCGCCGGCCTGTGCAAGACCTGCCATGGCGAGGACGGTCTCCCGATCGAGCCGAACTATCCCATCATCCAGGGGCAGCAGTTCTTCTACCTCTATGTGCAGCTCAAGGACTTCAAGGCCGGACGGCGGACCGGCGACAAGATGCAGCCCGTGGTCGAGGAGTTGACCCGCAGCCAGTTGAAGGCGCTGGCGCAGTATTTCGCCAAGCTGCCCTGGCCGCGGATCTCGCCGCCCCATGCCAGCGACGAGGACCGGGCGCTGGCGCGTGAGGCCAGCGTCAAGGGCCAGTGCGGCGCCTGTCACGGCAAGTGGTACGGCGACAGCCGCATCCCGCGGCTGGCCGGGCAGCAGCCGGGCTACCTGATCAAGACCATGCAGGACTACAAGAACGACGTAAGGCAGAACGCGCCGGACAAGTCGAGCACGATGAGCAAGCTCACGGAGGCCGAGATCGAGGCGCTGGCGCGCACGCTGTCCCAGCTGTTCTGAGCGTCTGGACGGTCGACCCCGGGGCGGGGCGGCCGGTCCCCGGGGCGGGGCGTCCTACCGCCCGCCGGCCGCCTCCAGCACCTGCCGTGTCGCGGCATTGGCGGCAAGCTCGAGCGCGCGCTTGCCCTTCAGGTCCCGCCGGGCGGGGTCGGCGCCCTGATCGAGCAGGAAGCGCACCATCTCGGCATTGCCGCGCGCGGCGGCAATCATCAGCGCGTCGCGGCCGCGATCGTCGCGCGGGTCGAGCGTCGCGCCGCGCTCGAGCAGCATCTGCGCCACCGCGATCGCCTCGCGCGGCGGGGCGTCGTTGGAATGGCCCGCCGCCCACATCAGCGGCGTCAGATCGTGCCCGAGCCGTTCGGCCGGATCGGCGCCGGCATCGAGCAGCGCCGCGACCACCGGACCGAAGCCGCGCGCAGCGGCATAGGCGAGCGCGGTCTTGCCGTCGCTGTCGCGGGCATCGACCCGCGCCCCCGCCTTCATGAGCGCGCGCAGCATGCGCAGATTGCCGTTATAGGCCGCGGCCATCAGCGGGGTGACGCCGTGATCGTCGGCCGCCTGCGGATCGGCCCCGGCGGCCAGCAGCGCCGCCACCACCCTTCGCGCATCGGCCTTGGCCGCGTCGATCAGCGGGGTATTGCCGACAAGGTCGCGATGTTCGAGATCGGCGCCGGCCTCGATCAGCACCGGGATCACCCGCCGCGACCCCGCTCGCGCCGCGACGCCGAGGATCTGCCGGCCGCGCCCGTCCCGCACCTTGAGCGACGCGCCCCTGGCCAGCAGATCGCGCAGGATGCCCGGGCAGTCGGTTCGCGCGGCATCCTTAAGCAGACCGTGCAGCAGCCTCTTCGGAATCGCCACCTGCGCCCCGGTACGCTCCCGCACCTTCCAGCCCAGATCGACGCAGACCCGCCGCTCGGCCGCAGCGGCCGGAAGCGCGATGAGTGCGGCAAGCGTCACGATGATTGCAGATGCGGTTCTCGACGTTCTCGGCATGGTCCTCCCTACCCGGCTTGCCGGACTTTCGCCGATCCGGCCGTGCTCGGCAAGAGAGACGCAGGCTCCGGCCGGAGATTTGGCGAGGTTTCCTCGCCGGCCGGGGGCTGCTAGGCACTGTCGCGGATCGTGGCGGAGGGATGCGGTTGGCAAGGGCCGGGGGATTTCAGTGCGCGCTGGTGCTGGGCGGGGCCCGCTCGGGCAAGTCGGACCTTGCCGAGGCGCTGTTGCAGGCCATGGCGCCGCCGCGGCTCTACATCGCCACCGCCGAGCCGCGCGATGCGGAGATGGCGGCGCGCATCGCCCGCCATCGCGCCCGGCGCGGCGCGGGATGGCAGACCGTCGAGGCGCCGCGCGACATCGCCGGCGCGCTGCGCGCGGCCGACCCGGCCCGGCCGGTGCTCGTCGACTGCCTGACCCTGTGGCTTTCCAATCTGATGGAGGCCGGGGCCGATCCCGATGCCGGTTTCGACGAGCTGGCAGCGGTTCTGGCGACCCGGCCCGGCCCCGCCGTGCTGGTCTCCAACGAGGTCGGGCTGGGTCTGGTGCCGGAGACCGCCTTGGGCCGCGCCTTTCGCGACGCGCAGGGCCGGCTCAACCAGCGCGCCGCCGCGCATGCCGATCTGGTGGTGTTCGTCGCCGCCGGCCTGCCGCTGGTGCTGAAGGGCCGCCTGCCGTGAGCGAGATCCGCTGGTGGCTGGTGCGCCACGCCCCGACCCGCGTGCGGGGCGCCATCGGCTGGACCGACATCGCCGCCGATCTCTCCGACCGCGCGGCGCTGGGCCGGCTGCGCGCGCTGTTGCCACGTCAGGGCGCGCTGGTCAGCTCCGACCTGCGCCGGGCGGTGGAGACCGCCGATGCGCTGGGGGGCGACCTCATCCGCCTGCCGCACGCACCCACGCTGCGCGAGCTGCATTTCGGCGCGTGGGAAGGGCGCGGCTTCGACGAGATCGGCGAGGCGGCCAGCCGCGCCTTCTTCGCCGATCCCGGCCCCGCCACCGCGCCGGGGGGCGAATCGCTCGACATGCTGACCGAACGGGTGGCAGGCTGCATCGAGGCCCTCTGCGCCGATCCGCCGGCCGCCGACATCGTCGCCATCTGCCATGCCGGGGCGATTCGCGCCGCGCTGGCGCGGTTTGCGGGAATGGGCCACCGCGCGGCGCTGCGGCTCTGCATCGACCCGCTGTCCGTCACCCGGCTCGACCGGCTGACGGGCGGGCAATGGCGCGTCGAGCGCATAAATCACCGGCCGTGAGGGGCCGAAGGGAGAAAGCGTCATGGACATCACGCTCGCCATCGGGGATCGCAGCTATTCCAGCTGGTCGCTGCGCGGCTGGCTGCTGTTTGCCGCCTTCGGGCTGAAGCC
>RFIR01000023.1 GCA_003695135.1 Alphaproteobacteria bacterium
CGCGCTGCAGCTGGGCTACACGCTCGACTATACCGACCGGCCCGGCACCGGCGATGCGCTGTCGCACACCGTGTTCCTGTCGCTGTCACACAATTTCAACCTGCTGCAGTAGGGAATGCCCTGGAAGCCCAAGCTTTCGGAGGAAAATATTTGCGCGCGCGTAAAGTAATTAAAAAGAGACCCCTGTAAAGCTCAACCAGCCAGACCCGGGCGTTGCGCTCGGGCGCCGCGAAATGCGGCGCCGGCGAAGTTTGTTTCTGATTTTCACCTATTTGGTAAATATTGATTGGGGAATTATTTTCTAATTAATTTATGCGCGCGCAGTGCACACTGGCAGAAAACGCGTCTCGCCTGGGATGCCCCGTCGTGCCGGAGTTTCGCAGGACTCTCTAAAAAATAACTTCGCAATCAATATTTATCAATCAACAGTGAAAGTAAGAAAATCATGTATGGCGCCGCATTTTGCGGCGCCCGGGCGCGGCGACAGGGACTGGCCGGCCATGCGTGGCCGGTCCCGTTGCGCCCGGTGTGCCGCGACCCCGCCCCCTCACCCGTATCTCTGCCGCAGCCAGGGCGCCGTCATTTCCATGCCGGCCGCGAAATCGACCGAAGGCGAAAACCCGATGCGGGTACGCGCCGGTTCGGGGTCGATGGAGCCCGCGGCGCAATAGAGATCGAGGAGCCAGGGATCGGGGGCCTGCGGGCCGGCGGGGTGGGGTTTCAGGGCGCGCAGCCGTGCCCCCAGCGCATCCACCGCCGCGCCGGGGACGATCCGGCGCATGAGCGCGCTGAGGCGCGCGGCGAGCGGCTGACCCTCGCGCTCCGGCCCCGGGGGGCCGATGCGGGCCAGAAGCGCCTCGCGGGGCTGCAACACGATCTCGCCGCGGCCGAGAATGTCGATATGCGCGCGGTAATATTCCTCCCAGCCCACCGGCTCGGGGCCGGAGATGAGCACCGCCGCATGGCCCGTCACCTCCGCCGTGGCCGCCGAGAGCGCCGCGCGCACCACATCGGCCACATGCACCGCGAAGGCCTGCCCCGGCGGGTCGGGCAGGATCACCGGGCCGGCGATGAGCCGCTCGGCGATGGCGGCGGTCCAGATGCGGCTGCCGGGGCCATAGACGAGTGTCGGGCGCAGGCTGATCGCCACGCTGCCGGTCGCCGCGGCATGTCCGGCGAGTTCATGCTCGCCGGCGGCCTTGGCGCCGCGATAGCCGATGGGCGGATCGGGGCGGGCGGGCATCGCGCCCGCGCCCATCGCCCCGTGCGGCCAGTTCTTCTCCACCACCGCCGAGCTCGCCGCCACGATGCGCGGCGTGCCCGCTTTCGCCGCCGCAGCGAGCAGCGCGCTCAGCCCGGAGAGATTCTCCGCCGCCCCGGCGCGCATGTCATGGGCGAAGTGGAAGAGGATTTCCGCGCCGTCCAGCAGCCGGTCGAGCGCCGCCGCATCGCCCAGCCCGCCGCGGATGGGTTCGGCCCCCGCGAGCCCGGTGAGCGCGCGCGGATGGCGGGCCAGCACCCGCAGCCGCGCGCCGCGCTCCAGCAGCGCGCGGGCCAGATGGCCGCCGATGAAGCCCGAGGCGCCGGTCAGCGCCACCGGCATCCCCTTCAGCGCGGCGAAATCCTCGGCGGGTGGCATGGGCTCTTCCTTTTCGGCTGCGGATCGCAGCGGAGCTAGCACGAAACCTGCCGCCGCCCCAGCCCCCGCGACCCTGCGGGCCATGGCCGGCCGGGCCGGCCCCGTGCTATGAAGACCGCCGGGGCGGCGTTGGGTGCAGGGAGCGGTTCATGCGGATTCTGATCACCGGCGGGGCGGGTTTCATCGGCTCGCATCTGGCCGAGCGGCTGATCGCGGAGGGGCATCGCGTTTCGGTGCTCGACGATCTCTCCACCGGCAGCCGCGACAATCTCGCCGCCATCGCCGGCCATCCCGGCTTCTTCTTCACCGAGGGCAGCATTCTCGACGCGCCGCTGGTCGCGCGCATGGTGGCGGATGCGGATGTCGTCTTCCACCTCGCCGCCGCGGTGGGCGTGCGGCTGATCATGGAAGAGCCGTCCAGGGGGATTCTCACCAATGTCACCGGCACCGAGCGGGTGCTGGAGGCCTGTCTGGAGCGCAACACCCGCGTCTTCGTCGCCTCCACCTCCGAGGTCTATGGCAAGGCGACGAAGTTCCCGTTCTCGGAGGAGGACGACCTCACCATCGGCGCCACGGTCAATCTGCGCTGGTCCTATGCCTGCGCCAAGATGCTCGACGAGTTTCTCGCGCTCGCCTATCTGCGCGAGAGGGGGCTGCCGGTGACCATCCTGCGCTTCTTCAACACCACCGGGCCGCGCCAGACCGGGCGCTATGGCATGGTGGTGCCCAGCTTCGTGACCGCGGCGCTGCAGGGCGCGCCGCTTCTGGTGCATGGCGACGGGACGCAGTCGCGCTGCTTCTGCCATGTCGCCGATGTGATCGAGGCGCTGATGCGGCTGCTGGCGCGGCCCGAGAGCTCCGGTCGGGTCTACAATATCGGCACCGATCAGGAGGTGAGCATCCTGGAGCTGGCCCGGCAGGTGAAGGCGGCGGCGGGCTCGGCCTCCGAGATCCGGCTGGTGCCCCATGCGGAGGTCTACGGGCCGGGCTTCGAGGACATGGCCCGCCGGCTGCCCGACATCGCCCGGCTGGAGGCGGCGACCGGCTTCCGCCCCGCGACGCCGCTTTCCCGCATCATCGCCGATGTGCTGGAGGAAAAACGCGCGGCGCTGGCGGCGGCGGGCTGAGGCGGAGGGCCGGGGGCGGCCGGGGGCGGCCGGTTCAGTCGGTGGTCAGCAGATCGTGCAGCGCCCCGGTCAGCGCGGCATCGATGTCGCGCAGCGCGTGCTGGATCTGTTCGAGCCGGTCGCGGTCGGGACGGTCGGCCACCATGGCGCCGAGGCCGAGAATGCCGCCGAGCGCCAGCGCGCGATAGGTCTCCACCGCCCGCGCATCGACCGGGCTGAGCCGGGCGAGGAATTCCGCGACATCCTTCGGCGAATGCGTGTGCTGCCTCTTGCGTCCCGTCATCATGCTGCATCCCCCCACGCCGGCCTGCGTTCCGCATGGTCAAGCCTCAAATCATAGTTAATTTAGGTTAACAAAAAGCTTACATCCGCGCCCGGGCGCCCCGGCCGGAAAAGCGCCCTGCGAAACTCCGGCGCGACGGGGCATCCCAGGCAAGACGGGTTCTCTGCAATGCGTGCTGCGCGCGTATAAAGTAATTGGAAAAGACCCCCGCAAAACTCCGGCATGAATGCAAGCCACTGAATCGGCCCGGTTTTCGGTCATCATGATCGCGCGCGCGTAAAGTAATTAGAAAATAACTTAGCAATCAATATTTTTCAATCAACAGTGAAAACAGGAAGAACGCATGTGGCGCCACAATTTCGTGGCGCCCGGGCGGAACGCCCGGGTCTGGCTGGCTGAGTTTTGCAGAGCGCTCTCCCCAATCAATATTTACCAATCAACAGTGAAAACATGAACCACGTCACCGGCGCCACAATTTCGTGGCGCCCGGGCAGAACGCCCCGGCCGGATCCGGCCGGATGTCGCACCCCGGCGCCGCGCCCGGCCCGCACTCAGCCCGCCGCCAGCACCGCCAGCACCAGGATCGCCGCGCCGCAGGCCAGGCTGACGCGGTCGCGCACCGCAAACACCACCGGGTCGTCGGTCATGCGGCCGCGATGGGCGATCATCACCGCGCGGCTGATCCAGTAGAGCAGCACCGGCGCGATGCCCCACAACAGCTTCGGCGCGCCATAGAGCAGCTGCACGTCGGGCGAGGAGATGTAGAGCGCCAGGATCAGCACCGCGACATAGCCCGCCGCCAGCCCCATCATGGTCACCACCGGCAGATCGCCCGCCTCATAGGCGCGCCCGGCCGCCTTCTCGCGCCCGCGGGCCAGCCCGTCGACCAGCTCCGCCTGTCGCTTCACCGCCGCCAGCGCCAGGAACAGGAAGCCGGAGAATGCCAGCATCCAGGGCGAGAGCGGCACCGCCGTCGCCGCCGCCCCGGCCATGATGCGCAGCGTGTAGAGCGCGGCCAGGGCGCAGATGTCGATGACGAGCCGGCGCTTGAGCCAGAAGGAATAGGCCAGGGTCAGCGCGTAATAGATCGCCAGCACGCCGAGAAAGAGCAGCGGCAGCCCGATCAGCGCGATGGCGATGGCCAGCCCCAGCAGCCCCGGTGCCATGACGAGCCCGTGCACCAGCGGCACCGCGCCGGAGGCGAAGGGGCGGCGGCGCTTGCGCGGATGGGCGCGATCGGCGGCGAGATCCAGGAGGTCGTTGAGCAGATAGACCGAGGAGGCGGTGAGGCTGAAGGCGATGAAGGCCAGAACCGCCGCGCCCCAGACGCCGGGGGTCGTGGCATGGGCGGCCACGGCGGGCAGGAAGATCAGCAGGTTCTTCAGCCACTGATGCGGGCGCAGCGCCTTCAGATGCGCCCGCGAGAGCGACAGGCCGAACAGGCCGGGCCCGCGCGGCTCCAGATGGGTGGCGGCCGGCGCCGCCTCCTCGGCGGCACGGCGCAGCTCCGGCCCGGCGCCGACGGTGATCGCATGGGCCGAGACCGCCCAGACCGGCAGGTCGGCCGGCGAATCGCCGATATAGGCAAAGCCGCCGCGGCCATAGCGCTCGACCAGGAACGCCGCCTTGGCCCGGCCCTTGAGGTTCAGCCCGGGCCGGGAGCCATGCGCCTCGTCGAACAGCCCGGTGCGATCGGCCACCGCGCGCACCAGCCGTGCATCTGAGGCCGAGACCAGCGCGGTGCGCTCGCCGCGGGCGCGGGCGGCGCGGATATAGGCCAGCACCGCCTCGTTCATCGGCAGCTGGCCGGCATCGAAGGGCAGCTCGGCCAGCCGCGCCTTGAGTGTGGCGCGCCCCTCGACAAGCCCGCCGAGCGCGGCCAGCGCCGCGCGCGGGCGGGTGGCGAGGCCCGCAAAGAAGGTCTCGTACAAGAGATCGGTCCGGATCAGCGTCCGGTCCAGATCGACCACCAGCATCCGATTGCCCGCCTGTTGCCCGCCTGCTGCCAGCTATCCGCCGCGGACATGCCTGCAAAAAGGGGCGAAGACAAGGCAGGCGGCGTGCCGGGCGGCGGCGGGGTTTCGGCGCGGCTCCGCTGTGATCGCGGTCACGCCGGGGCGGCGGAATCCGGGCGGGAGCGCCTTCTTTCTGCCCGGATTTGAGGTTAATCATCGGTTATCCGGATGGCATGCGGCCGGCCGGAGGGATGTGCGGGCGCCCCGATGCGGCCGCTTCGTGTATGTGAATTGAGTGGACCCATGATCAAGAGACTTGCCCTAGCCCTGATCGGCGCCGTCTGCCTGCAGGCCTCTGCGGCCCTGGCGGTCACGGTCACCATCGGCAATCCCGCCGGCGCCGTTCCAGGCACGCTGCCCACCGCCTCCAAGACCGTCGGCACGGTGCTGGAAAACATCTCCGGCTCGACTCCCGGTCTCGCCCTGTCGCCCTGGACCGGCTCGGCGACGCCGAATGCGCAATATACCGCGGTGCTGAAGAACAGCCGGGCCGACTACAACTATGCCACCGATCAGAAGAGCTTCTCGGTGCTGTGGGGCTCGGTGGACAGCTACAACAAGCTGTTCTTCGTCCATAACGGCTCCATCGTGCAGAAGCTGACCGGCATCGACCTCAAGAACAGCTATGGCGTCACCTACAAGACCGATGCGCTGGTCACCGTCACCGGGCTGATCTTCGACCGCATCGTGTTCGCCTCGACGGGCTATTCCTTCGAATTCGCCGCGCTCGACACCCAGCCGGTGCCGCTGCCGGCGGGGCTGGGGCTGATGCTGGCCGCGCTCGGCGGCACCGGGCTGCTGACGCTGCGCCGCCGCCGCAGCAACAGCGGCTGAACGAAGCGCCGCCGCCCGCGCCGCCGGGCGGGCGATCTCACGCAGGCGGGATCCGGCCGGGCCGGGTCCCGTTTTCGGTATGCGCGGGCCCGCGCGCGGGCTATCATCGGCGGCCGGGATCCGATCTGCGGAGGGCTGCGATGAAGCATGTGGCAAGGCCGGATGAGCCGGCGGGCGTGGAGGCGGGCGCAGAGGCGGGGCGGCTGCGCCCCAGCCGGCGCGCGGTGCTGGCCGCCGGGGCGGGCGGTGCGGCCGCGCTGGCCGTGCCGGTCCTGCCCGCGGCCGCTGCTCTTCCTGCGGGACCTGTGTCCGTGACACATGCTGTCCCCGCGGGACCGGTGCGGCTGAGCTTCGTCGTGCCGGCCGGGAG
>RFIR01000218.1 GCA_003695135.1 Alphaproteobacteria bacterium
AGGGGGCTGTCTGCCCCCTCTGCCGCTGACGCGGCATTCACCCCCGAGGATATTTGGTAAACCGGAAAAGGGGCGGGGGGCGTTCGAGCGGTGAGGAGGAGTCGGGCCGGAATTCACAGGCTGATGAATTCCGAGCGTTTTTCGAGATGGCGAAAGAACGGCACCGGCCGGCCGTCGGCGCCCATGCGCAGGATCTCTGCGATCTCGGCCAGCACCACCTCGGTGATGAACGGCATTTCCAGACCGCGCGCCTCGTCGAGCCCGATCCAGGTCAGATGCGACAGCTCGCCCGATGCGCGCGAAAGATCGTCCGGATCGCCGGCGATCGCCCCGGCATCGGCCAGAAAGAATCGCGCATCGAACCGCCGTGGCCGGCCCGGCGGGGTGATGGCACGGAACACGAAGCGCAGCGCCTCGGTCGCCGGGCGCAGGCCCAGCGCGGCAAACCTGCGCCAGCTTTCGGGCACCGTACCGGCGACGACGCCGGGAACGCCCAGCGCCAGCCCGGTCTCCTCGAAGGTCTCGCGAATCCCGGCCAGCACCAGCGCCTCGGCAAGATCGGGATCGCTGTGCAGGGCAAGGCGCGCCGCGCTGTCGGGATCGAGCGGCCAGCCGGCGGCGAAGGCGCGGTCGGCCGCATCCATCGCGCCGCCGGGAAAGACGAATTTCGACGGCATGAAGGCCGCCGCCGCGCCGCGCTGACCCATCAGGATGCGCGGGACGTCGCCGTCGCGGCGCATGAGGATCACCGTCGCGGCGTCGCGTATCCTGCTCTTGTCGCTGTCCTGCCCGGTCATGATTCGCGGATGGGAGGGCGCTCAGCCCTCCTCCCCTCCGAAGCCGTGCATCCGCCGCGCCCACTGGAAGGCCACCATCAGGCCCTTGATGCGGGGCAGCAGATAGAGCGCGATCACCAGGAACACCAGCGAGAAGGACACCGCCACCACCCAGGGTTCGGGCGACCAGTTGCTGTAGACGATCAGCATCGCCGGGGCGATCAGATGCCCCGAGACCAGGATGGTCGCCCAGGCCGGCCCGTCATCGGCACGATGGTGATGGAGTTCCTCGCCGCAGGACGGGCAGCTGCGCCGCACGGTCAGATACCCCTTGAACATGGGTCCGGCACCGCAATTCGGGCAGCGCCGGCGGAAGCCGCGCAGGAGCGCGGGCTTGAGCTCCCTTTCCCCGGCCAGGTTCGTGTCCACCACCTCGTGTCGCATGGCGGAGACTCTAAGGTCTCAACCCGGTGCTGTCCGCACGCGCTTTGTCCTTGCGGCGCAATGTCGCCTCGCCCCGGCGGCGCAGGATCGCGCAGCGGCGACGGAAACCGCCCGATTCCGCGTTCTATGGGTGGACCGAGATTTTTCGGGCCGAGGTTAACAAGGAGAGGCAATCCATGGCCCTGAAAGCTACCACCGCCGCCATGCTGGCCACCGCCGCCGTGCTGGCGGCCGGAACCGCCGCAGCCGAGAAGCCGGTGCGCGGTCCGCTGGCCCGGTTCGCCGCGATCGACAGCAATGGCGACGGGGCGATCAGCTTCGAGGAGCTGAAGGGATATCGCGAAGCGCAGTTCGCTGCTGCCGATCTCGACGGCGACGGTCAGATTACCCGCGACGAGCTGGTGGAGGTGATGCGCGCCCGCATCGAGGCGCGGCTGCGGGCCCGCGCGCAGGCGATGGCCGAAAAGCAGGCCGACCGCATGCTCCAGCGCGCCGACAGGGATGGCAGCGGCACGCTGACCGCCGATGAACGCGGGCTGGGCCGGCTCGACCGCATGTTCCGGCGATTCGACAAGGATGGCGACGGCCAGATCAGCATGGCCGAGGCCGATGCGGCGCGGCAGCGCTGGGAGGCGCGACGCGCGAAACGGAGGTAACGCTTTGAGCGCGGGCGCGAAACCGGTTAGGCTGGGGGCGTTGCCGTCCCGAAGCGGGGCGACCGGGCCCGGACGCGGAGTTGAATGGTCCCATCGGATGGAGCGGTTCCCGAGGACGACGCGCTGCTGGCACGCTATGCCGGCGGCGATCTCGAGGCTGCGCGCATGTTGATGGACCGACATGCCGGACGCTGCCTGTCGCTGGCCCGCCGCATGCTGCGCGACGAGACGGAGGCCGAGGACATTGCGCAGGAGGCGATGTTGCGACTGTGGAAGATCGCGCCGGACTGGCGCTCGGGCGAGGCCAAGGTCTCCACCTGGCTCTACCGGGTGACCAGCAATCTGTGCACCGACCGCCTGCGGCGGGCGCGGCGACAGATGGTCGATCTGGACCAGACGGCCGAACCCGCCGATGACGGCCCCAGCGTTCAGGCTCGGATGGAGGCGGGCGAGCGGGTCGCCGCGCTGCACCAGGCCATCGCCGCCCTGCCCGAGCGGCAGCGCCTCGCGGTGCAGCTGCGCCATCTCGACGAGATGTCGAACATCGAGATCGCCGAGATCATGGGGACCTCGGTCGAGGCGGTCGAAAGCCTTCTGGCCCGGGCGCGCCGGGCGCTGGCGGCGGCGCTGGCCGGACGGAAGGCCGAGATAGGATTCGGATGATCCTGGCGGGAAACCGGCAGGATGAAGGGGAATGAAGCGATGACCGAAGCCGATCGTGAAGTGCCGGATCAGCTGCTGGACGAGCTGTTCGCCGAGGCGCGGGCGGCGCGCCCCGCGCCGGACGCAGCCCTGCTGCGCGCCATCTACGAGGATGCCGCCACGGTCAACGCTCGCCGCCAGGCCCGCGCGGCGCATCGCGGCCTGCGCCCGCGCATGATCGGGCTGATCGAATGGATCGGCGGTGTCGGCGCATTGGCGGCACTGGCCGGCTGCATCGCCATCGGGTTCTGGATCGGCTTCAGCCAGCCGGTGTCGCTGCCGGTATTGGATCGGCAGGAGGAGGATCTGGCCGAATACGTGCTGTTCGAGCCGCTCGGCGGCGAGGAGGATCTGACTGCCAGCCTGCTGCAGGAGGGGTGAGATGGCTTCTTCCCCGACCGGTCTGCGCAGCGCGCCGGGCTGGCTGAAACTGGTGCTCGCCATCTCGCTGGGGATCAACCTGGTCGGCTTCGGCGTGATCGCGGGGTCGTGGATGCGCAACGAGAAGCCGCGCTCGATCCCGTTCACCGTCTTCGGGCTGCGCCCCGTGCTGCGCAACCTGCCCGAGGAGGACCGCAAGATCTTCTTCGCCAAGTCGCGCGAGATCCGGCCCAGGCTGAAGCCGGTGATCCAGACGATGCGCGCGAACAGGAAACGGTTTGCCGAGATCCTCGGAAAGGAGCCCTTCGACCCCGAGGCGCTGCGGGCGCTGTTCTACAGCCAGCAGGAAAGCCGCACCCGTGCCACGCTGCTGACCAGCGAGGCGCTCATCGACGCGCTTGCGGCGCTGAGCCCGGAGGCGCGGCAGCGCTTTGCCACGGAACTGCTCGCATCGCGGCGGACCAATGCCAAGGGTGCACGCACCGCGCCGGAGGCCAGGCGGGACCGGTGAAGGGACCGGCCATCGGCGATCGGACCGGCGGCATCGGGCGGTGGCGCTGCCGCATCACGCAGTGGCCTGGCGGCATCAGGCTGCGGCGCTGAAGAAAACCCGGTTTCGCCCGGAATTCTTGGCGTGATAGAGCGCGGCATCGGCGCGGCGGATCAGCTCATGCGCCGGGATCGCGCCCCCGCGCGCCATGCTGGCCCCGATGCTGACGGTCACGTCGAGCGTCACCTCGCCCCCCCGGACGGTGAAGCCGGGCATCTCGACCGCGCCGCGGATCCGCTCCGCGACACCGCCGGCAAGCTCGGCATCGACATCGGGCAGCACCACCAGAAACTCCTCTCCGCCCAGACGGGCGACCAGATCGACGCCGCGCACATTCTCCTTCAGCCGGCGGGAGAATTCCTTCAGCACATCATCGCCGGCCTCGTGGCCGTAGCGGTCATTGATCTGCTTGAAGCGGTCGATGTCGAGCATCAGCGCGGCGATGGTCCCGCCCTGGTCACGCGCGCGCTCGAGCATGGTGTCGAGATGCCGGGTGGCGTAGCGGCGGTTGAACAGCCCGGTCAGCGGGTCGATCACCGCCAGCTTCAACCCGTCGCGCACGCTGGCGCGCAACCGGTCGGAAAGTAGCTTTCGCTTGAGTTGCGAGCGCAGCCGGGTCACCATTTCCACCGGCGGGAAGGGCGTCAGCACATAGTCGTTTGCGCCGAGATCAAGCGCCTGCGCCGCCATTTCGTTATCCGATTCGGGCGCAACGAAGATGATCGCGGCATGCCGGGCCGGGGGGCAGGCGCGCAGCGCCGAGACGAGGCGCCGGCCGTCCTGGCCGTCCGGCAGGGCATGGTTGACCACCACCGCGTCCGGGATCCCCCGCTCGACCAGCCCCAGCGCCTCGGCCGGATCGCTGCAGCAGATCGCACGCGCGGCCAGCTGCCCGCCAACCTCGCCCATCCATTGCGAGGCAAGCTCCAGCGGCTCGGCAACGAACAGCACCAGCGAGGAGGCCTCGCTGAACTCCTCCGCATCGAGAAGGAAACTCGACAGTCCCAGATCCTCGGTGGTCGCGCTGCGGATGCGCAGCTCGTCGAACATGGTCTTCATCCGCACCAGATTGCGGACCCGGGCAAACAGCGTGACATCGTTGTAGTTCTTGGTCAGGAAATCGTCGGCACCGACCTCCAGCCCCTTGATGCGTTCCTCCTCCAGATTCTGGGCGGTGACCATGATGACGGGGATGTGCTGGCTCGCCTCGGCGGCCTTCAGGCGCCGGCAGACCTCGAACCCGTCGAGATCGGGCATCATCACGTCGAGCAGCACCAGATCGGGTTCTTCCTCGGCCACCATGCGCAGCGCCTCCGCACCGCTTTCGGCCATCATCACGGTGAAATAGGCCGCCGACAGCTTGGCCTTCAGGATCACCCTGTTCGAGGCGGTGTCATCGACAACCAGTATTCGTCCTGACATCGGTTTCCTCGGCCGCCGTCGATGCTGGGCCCGGACACCGCGGGGCGCTACCAGCCGGTACCGGCCCGGGAATGCCAACTCCCGCGCGGACCGGGTGCCATGGACTGCCCGACATGTACCGTGCTGAGCCCCGGGCGTTGCGGATCAACGCCCTGACCATGAGGGCATCAAACCCGATCCGGGTTAATTAATGCTTGCGCAGCAGGGCGACGCGGCCGATCACTCGCACATGAATCGCGAGAGCGCCGAGACGGTGGGGCTGACCGCGCTGGGCTGGATCCTGGTCGATGCCGGTCGCAGCGCCGATTTCCTGCGCCTCAGCGGCGCCTCGGCCGAGGATCTGCGGGCCGGGGCGTCGGATCCGGCCTTTCTCGGCTTCGTGCTGGATTTCCTGCTGCAGTCCGACGATGCGGTGATCGATTTCTGCGACGAGAACGGGCTCGGCTATGACATCCCCGCCCGGGCGCGCCGGGCCCTGCCCGGCGGCGATGCGCCGGGCTGGACCTGATGCTGGCCGAGGGAGTCGCGCCACAGATCGAGGCGGCCGGCATCCGCCCGGGCCGCCCGCTGGTGGCGGTGGATGCCGACGAGGTGCTGGTGCATTTCGCCCGCCATCTGGCCCGGTTCGTCGGGACCCGCGGCTGGAAGCTCGATCTGAGCGAATACCGCCTCGACGGTGCGATACGCCGCCTCGAGGATGACAGGCCGGCCGGGCGCGAGGAAATCTGGTCGCTGATCCTCGACTTCTTCGAGACCGAGACCGCGCGGCAGGAAGCCATTGCCGGGGCGGCCGAGGGGCTGCACACGCTTTCCCGCCGGGCACAGATCGTGGTCCTCAGCAACGTGCCGATGGCGGCGCGGGCGGCGCGCATCGCCAATCTGGCCGGGCATGGCATCGCCTATCCGGTGATCGCCAATCAGGGCGGCAAGGGACGGGCGCTGGCCGAGCTCGCCCGCCGCGCCGCTGCGCCGGTGGCCTTCATCGACGACAGCCCGGCGCAGATCGAGAGCGCCGCCCGCCATGCCGGGACCGCTCTGCGGGTGCATTTCGTCGGCTCGGAGTTCCTGCGCCCGATCGCGCCGCAGGTTCCGCAGGCCCATTGCGCGCCGGCCGACTGGCCGCAGGTGGTCGCGGCGGTCGAGGACTATCTCGCCGGCTCGCCCGGACCGCGCCCCTTCTCGATCTGAAAGAAATCCTCCGGCGCCGGGCGCATCAGGAGCGCGGCGCCCTTGCCTTCCTCGCCCAGCCACTTTCCGTAATCGGCCGGGCCGATCACCACCGGCATGCGGGGATGGATCTCGCCCAGCGTCCTGTTGGCCGGGCAGGTGACGATGGCCGCGGTATCCAGCACCCGGCCATCCTCGCCGGTCCAGCGCCGCCAGACCCCGGCAAAGGCGAACAGCGCCTCGCCCTCCGGCGCCAGCCGGTAGACGCGTTCATGCCCCGGCTCCGGCCCGGGGCGCCATTCGAAGAAGCCGTTGGCCGGCACCAGGCACCGGGTCTCGCGGATCGCCTTGCGGAAGGCGGGCTTGGCGGCAA
>RFIR01000219.1 GCA_003695135.1 Alphaproteobacteria bacterium
GCCCATCAAGCGGCACCGCTCTTCAAGCGTGATGTGGTTATATCTCGTTCCCATAGCGACCCCGGGTATACCGGGTGTCGTACTTGGTTTGTGAATCTATCCTCTTCTTGTTTTCACTGTTGAGTGATAAATATTGATTGCAAAGTTACTTATTAATTATTTTATGCGCGCAGATTTGATTGATTTGAATCCTGACACATTCAAGATGCCCGCCTACGTCCGGGTTTTGCAGGGGTCTCTAATATTTACTCTTCATTAACCAGAGTTTTTATCAAAACTGGCGGCAACTTGTCCGATATGTTATTCGGCATTCGTCAAGCATGGTTGCGTATGGTCGTATCCGGGTTGTGTGAGGGGGAAAGGCGTGATGTCCATCGGGGTGGAAACTGTGGCTTATTCCTGTTCCTGTCCTGCCTGCGCTGCCAGCGGCGCGCAGGACGGGTCCGTTTCGGCCGGACCGGGCATAGACCGGCCCCAGGCCCAGACCGCGACCGGCACCAGCTTCACCGCCGCCTCGGTCACCGGCGGCGGCAAGGATCTGGGTGACTATATCCTGTCGGGCTACAAATGGGCAACCACCAGCCTGACCTACAGCTTCACCGACAGCACGTCCGATTATTCCTACAACGACCATGCCGGGCAGTTTTCCACGCTCAATGCCATGCAGAGGGCCGCTGCCCGCGATGCCTTCGACATGATCGCCGCCTATACCGGGGTCAGCTTCACCGAGCTGACCGGCACGCAGGACCGCAATGCCGATCTGCGGCTGGCCGAGGGCGGCGAGCCATCGACCGCCTGGGCCTATTACCCCAGCAGCGGCGAATGGGGCGGTGACATGTGGTTCAACCCCTCGGGCTACAACGCGCCGGTTCTCGGCACCTATGCCTACACCACCTTCCTGCACGAGGCCGGGCACGCCATGGGCCTCAAGCACGGGCATGAGAGCGGCTTTGCCGGTGCGCTGCCGGCGGCCTATGACAGCCACGAATATTCGCTGATGACCTATCATTCGGCCATTGGCGGCGGCCTCTATTATACCAATGCCAATGGCAGCGGGCCGCAGAGCTACATGATGGCCGATATCCGCGCGCTGCAGACCATGTATGGCGCCAATTTCGACACCAATGCCGGCGACACCACCTACAGCTTTTCCACCGAGACCGGCGAGATGTTCGTCGACGGCGCGGGCCAGGGCGCGGCCAGCGCCAATGTGGTGTTCCGCACCGTCTGGGATGGCAACGGCACCGACACCTACGATTTTTCCAACTACACCACCGATCTGGCGATCGACCTCGCCCCCGGCGGCTTCAGCGATCTTGATGTCGGCGGCAATTTCCAGCGCGCGCGACTGTCTTCCTCCTACTGGGCGCGCGGGCATCTCTTCAACGCGCTGCAGTTCGAGGGCGATGCCCGCTCGCTGATCGAGAACGCGCTGGGCGGCAGCGGCAATGACAGCATCGAGGGCAATGCCGCCGACAACAGCCTCTCCGGCGGGGCGGGGAACGATACGCTGGCCGGTGTCGAGGGCAACGACACGCTCGATGGCGGGGCCGGCACCGATACCGCCGAATTCTCCGGGGCCCGGGCCGGCTACGGCGTCTTCACCTCGGGCAGCGCGCTGGTGATCACCGGCGAGGGCACCGATGTGGTTTTGGACAATGTCGAGAGGCTCGCCTTTGCCGATGGCACCTTCGGTTTCGGCCAGCTTTTCGCATCGGCCGATCCCTGGACCGGCGATCCGCTCGACCCGACCCGGCCCACCGGCGTGACGCTGACCGGGACCGCGGCGAAGGATACGCTGAGCGGCGGCAGCCATGACGATGTCGTGCTCGGGCTGGGCGATCGCGACCGGCTGTTCGGCGGCGGCGGCGCAGACCGCATCGAGGGCGGCGACGGCAATGACCGCATCAATGCCGGGACGGGCGATGACAGCGTGGCGGGCGATGCCGGCAATGACCGCATCGATGGCGGCGACGGCAACGACCTGATCGCGGGCGGTGCGGGGCGCGACCGGCTGTCCGGCGACGGGGGGGATGACGAGATTTTCGGCGGCGAGGGTCGCGACAAGCTTTCGGGCGGCGATGGCGCGGACTGGCTGGGCGGCGATGGCGGGGCCGACCGCATCACCGGCGGCAATGGCGATGACGTGATCGATGGCGGCTTCGATGCCGACCGGCTGTCGGGCAGCGCCGGGGCCGACAGCATCGATGGCGGGGCGGGCGATGACCGCATCATCGGCGGCAGCGAGGCCGACACCATCGCCGGCGGTGCAGGGACCGACAAGATCAAGGGCGGCGCGGGGGCCGACGTCTTCGTGATCACCGCGAATGCGCAGACCGACATCATCTTCGATTTCGACCCCGGTCTCGACCGCATCGATGTCAGCGCTCTGGGTCTGGCCAGGCTGAGCGACTTTTCCGCCGTGGATTCGGGGGCCTATCTCGCCCTGTCGCACGGCTCGGTCACGATCTCGCTCAAGGGCGTGGATCTGATCGATCTCGGCGACACCGATTTCCTGTTCTGACGTGGACTTCGGACGGACAGATCGCGGTATGATCCCCCAACCTCCGGGACGTATTTCCACCATTGCACCCGGCAATCAGCCTGACCGATGCCCTTGAAGCGCATGGAGCGTGTGCCGACCGATCTGCACCAGGTCGAGAGACAACGACCGCCCGAGGGTGAGACGCGACCGTGGCGCCAGTGGCGCCGCGCAAGCGCGTCGAACGCGGAAGCGCCCGCCCGTGGGGCGGGCAGGCGGGTTCTCGGGTTGGAAACGATTCATACCAGCCGCCCTGATCACTGCCCGCTGTCCTGCTTCGTGCCGTGAACGGGGTGATGGTGTCGGAGTCGCTGACGAGAACGATCCGGGCCGCATGGCGCTGGCAGATGATCGC
>RFIR01000220.1 GCA_003695135.1 Alphaproteobacteria bacterium
ATCGAATGCCTGATGCAGTTCAACATGTACCACCACTACACGGTGGACGAGCACTCGATCCGCTGCATCTCGGTGCTCTCGCGCATCGAGCGCGGCGAGCTGCGCGAGGAGCTGCCCATCGCCTCGGAGATCCTCAAGGGCCAGATCGACCGCCCGGCCCTCTATCTCGCCTGTCTGCTGCACGATATCGGCAAGGGGCGCGAACGCGACCATTCCGAGCTTGGCGCCGAGATCGCCGAACGGGTCTGCGCCCGGCTCGGCGTCGATGACGCGACCCGGACGATGGTGGTCTGGCTGGTCCGCCATCACCTGCTGATGTCCGACGTCGCCCAGAAGCGCGACATCGCCGATCCGCAGACCGTGCGCAACTTCGCCCGCACCGTGCAGAGCACCGAGCGGCTCAAGCTGCTCTGCGTGCTGACCGTCTGCGACATCATGGCGGTGGGGCCGGGGGTGTGGAACAACTGGAAGGCCCAGCTCCTGCGCCAGCTCTACCGCACCACCTGGCAGGAGCTGACCGGAACCGCCGACGGCATGAGCCGGGCGCAGATGGAACAGGCCGCGCGCGAGGCCTTCGCCGAGGCCTATGCCGCGATCGCCCCCCCCGAGGAGGTCGAGGCCGAGCTCGGCCGCCACTATCCCGCCTACTGGCTGGGCTTCGACACCGCCACCCAGCTCGCCTTCGCCGAGATGAAGAAGGATGCGAAGCCCGGCGAGATCCTCTCGCGCATCATCCCCGATCCCGATCACGACGCCACCAGGGCGATGTTCTATCTGGAGGATCACCCGGGCATCTTCTCGCGCCTCGCCGGCGCGCTGGCCATCGCCGGGGCCAATGTCGTCGATGCGCGCACCTATACCACCCGCGATGCCTTCGCCACCACGGTGTTCTGGATCCAGGACCGGGACGGCAAGCCCTACGAGAAGAACCAGCTCGACCGGCTGCGCCGCAGCGTCCGGCGCTCGCTCAAGGGCGAATGGAAGACCGGCGACGAGCTGAAATCGCGCGAGAAGGTCAAGCGCCGCGAACGCGACTTCACCGTGCCGACCCGGATCACCTTCGACAATGACGGCTCGGACATCTTCACCATCATCGAGGTCAGCGCGCGCGACCGGCCGGGGCTGCTCTACGACCTGACCCGGACGCTGGCCAATGCGCATGTCTCGATCTCCTCGGCGGTGATCGTGACCTATGGCGCCGAGGCGGTGGACGTCTTCTATGTCAAGGATCTGTTCGGGCTGAAGATCCGCAACAAGACCAAGCTGAAGGGCATCGAGGCGCGGCTGAGGGCGGCCATCGACGGGCAGCAGCCGGACGAATGAGCGGCGGACCGATCCGGCTGCTCAGCGCCTTCTTTACCGTCGGCGGCTGGACCATGGCCAGCCGCGTGCTCGGCTTTGCCCGCGACATCGCCATCGCCGCCACCCTCGGCGCGGGACCGGTGGCACAGGCCTTCGTCATCGCCTTCACCCTGCCCAACCTGTTCCGCCGCTTCCTGGCCGAGGGCGCCTTCAACACCGCCTTCGTGCCGATGTTCTCGCGCCGGCTGGAGGGTGAAGGCCCGGGCGCCGCGCGCGCCTTCGCCGAGGAGGCGCTGGCGGCGCTGACCACGCTGCTGGTCATCCTCACCCTCGCAGCCTCGCTCGCCATGCCCTGGCTGGTGCTGGCGCTGGCCAGCGGCTTTGCCGACGACGCCCGCTTCGCGCTCGCCACCGCCATGGGCGAGGTCGCCTTTCCCTACATCCTGTTCATCTCGCTGACGGCGCTGTTTTCGGGGGTGCTGAACGCGGTCGGCCGCTTTGCCGCCGCCGCCGCCGCGCCGGTGCTCCTGAACATCGTGCTGATCGCGGCGCTGGCGCTGGCCGAAAGCGGCGCCCTTGCCGGGCTGGCGCCCATCGGCGGCGAGGCGATGGCGGATCTGGCCGGGATCCATCACGGCACCCTTCTGGTCTGGGGCGTGCCGCTTGCCGGCCTCGCCCAGCTCGCGCTGGTCTGGCGTGCGGCCGCCCGGGCCGGTTTCGCGCTGCGCCTGCGCCGGCCGCGGCTGACCCCGGCGCTGCGCCGGCTGGCGGTGGTGGCCTTTCCCGCCGCGCTCGCCGGCGGGGTGGTGCAGGTCAATCTCGTCGTCGGCCGGCAGGTGGCGAGCTATTTCGACGGTGCGGTCGCCTGGCTCTACATGGCCGACCGGCTCTACCAGCTGCCGCTTGGCGTGGTCGGGGTGGCGGTGGGCGTGGTGCTGCTGCCGGCGCTGGCGCGGCGGCTGCAGGCAGGCGACGGGCCGGGCGGGCGTCACGCGGTCAACCGGGCGGCGGAGTTCTCGCTGGGGCTGACCCTGCCCGCCGCGCTGGCGCTGATCGTGGTGCCCGGGCCCATCGTCGCGGTGCTGTTCGGCCGCGGCGCCTTCGGCCCCCAGGATGTCGCGGAGACGGCGCTGGCAGTGGCGATCTATGGCGCCGGGCTGCCGGCCTTCGTGCTGCAGAAGGTCTATCAGCCGGTGTTCTTCGCCCGCGAGGACACGGCCTCGCCCTTCCGCTATGCGCTGTGGGCGATGGTGGTCAATGCCGCGGCGGCCATCGGGCTGGCGCCGCTGATCGGCTTTTCCGCCGCCGCGCTGGCGACCACGCTGGCGGGCTGGGTCAATCTCGCCCTGCTGTGGCGCGGTGCGCGCGGGCTGGGCGATGCGGCGCGGGCCGATGACGGTTTCCTGCACAAGCTGCCGCGCTTTGCGCTGGCGAGCCTGGTCATGGCCGCGGCGCTCCTGCTGGCCGCCTGGCCGCTCGCAACCCCGCTCGCCCTGCCCTTCTGGCGCTATCCGGCGCTGGCGGCGCTGATCGCCATCGGGCTGGCGGTCTATGCCGCGGCGGTGCTGGCCTTCGGCGCCTTCAGCCGGGCGGAACTCCGGGCAGCACTGCGTCGCGGCGGGTGACCGGGTGCCACAGCATGCCGATGGCCCAGCCGGCGACGAACCCGCCCAGATGCGCCTGCCAGGCGATGTTCATGAACAGCTCCAGCGCCACGTTCGCCAGCACCAGCGCCACCACCAGCCCCAGGATCGGCCCCATCCCCAGCCCCAGCCGCAGGCGGCGGCGGAACTCGGCCTGCTTCCAGAAGGCAATGAAGCCGAACACCGCGCCCGAGGCGCCGACCATCGGCACGTTGGTCTCGGTCAGCAGCCCGAAGGTCAACCCGCCGGCCACCGCGCAGATCACGAACAGCAGGATCATCCGCACCGGCCCGACCAGACCGGCCACCACCTTGCCCACCGCCAGCAGCACGACCATGTTGAGCGCAAGGTGCCAGAAATCGCCGTGCAGGAAGGCATGGGTCAGCGCCATGGCGTATTCCTGCCCGGGCCATAGCGGGCGCACCGTTCCGTCGAAGAGCGGGTCGTGAAAGCCGAAATAGGCGATGGCCACCGTCCGCCAGACCGGTCGGCCGAAATAGCCCGAATCCGCGATCTC
>RFIR01000221.1 GCA_003695135.1 Alphaproteobacteria bacterium
ATCCGGCACCGGCCCGGCCCGCCCCGGCGGAGGCGGCCCTGCATCCGGCACCCGCCCGGCCCGCCCGCAGGGCGCCGGACGGCCCCGATGCGCCGGCGGAAGCGAAATCGCCGCGCCCGGCCGGCAACGCGGCACCGTCTGCCATCATCACCGCCGCAGCACCGGCACCACTCCCCGCCCGGCCGGAGCAGCCATTGCCGGGCCGGCGCCTGGCGCCGGAGGAGGCCGATGCGCCCGATGCCGCATCGGGGCGCGATCCGGCGCTCGGCACGCTTGCCCATCGCGGTGCCGGACCGGGCGCCGAGGCCGCACCGCATGCCCCGCGCACGCCGCCCGCCCCGCCCGATGCGCAGCACATCGCCCGCCAGATCGGCGCGGCGATCGACAGGGCGGCCGATGGACGGGTGGAGCTGCGGCTCGACCCGCCCGAGCTCGGCCGGGTGCGGCTGTCGCTGTCGGGCGGCGAGCACCATGTCAGTGCGCTGATCACCGCCGAGCGGCCGGAGACGCTGGATCTGATGCGCCGCCATGCCGATCTGTTGCAGCGCGAGCTGCAGGCGGCCGGCTATTCCGGCGCCGAGCTGCGCTTTGCCGGCGGCGGCGCGGATCGGCGTGCGCCCGGCCAGCCGCTGCCCGCACCCGCCAGCACCGCCGTCACCGCCGCCGCCGAGGCGGCTTCCGATACCCCCGCCCCGGCCCGGCCGCGCAGCGGCGCGGGCGAGGGTCTCGATCTGCGCCTCTAGGCGCGCCCCGTTCCGAGGAGGACGCTTTCATGGATGCCGTCACCGCCAGCCCCGTCACCAGCCCCGCCGCCGCCCCGGCAAGCCCCACCCCGGCCACGACGAAGACCGATACCGGGGCCGGCAACACCCGCGCCGCCCAGGTCGCGCACTCGATCACCGGCGATTTCAAGACCTTCCTGCGGCTGCTCACCGCCCAGCTCAGGGCGCAGGACCCGCTCAACCCGGCCGATTCAACCGAATTCGTCGCCCAGCTCGCCGATTTCGCCGGGGTCGAGCAGCAGGTCCAGACCAACACCAAGCTCGACGCGCTGGTCGGCGCGCTGTCGGACCAGCAGGCGCGGGGGCTGGCCGAATGGCTGGGCGTGCAGGTGCGTGCGGCCAGCTCGGCCGCCTTCGACGGCACCAGGCCGCTGGAGATCCACACCACGCCGCAGCCCGGGGCGGAGCTGGCGGTGCTGGTGGTGCGCGACGAGAGCGGGGCGGAGGTGGCGCGGCTCGCCGTCGATCCGACCAGCGCCGAGCTGGTCTGGAACGGGCAGGGCACCACCGGCACCCTGCCGCCGGGCCGCTACAGCTTTGCCGTGGAAAGCTACAAGGGCGGCGAGCTGATCGCCAGCCAGCCGGGCGAGCTGTTCTCGCCGGTCACCGAGGTGCGCCGCGACGGCGCGGACATCGTGCTGGTGCTGGAGGACGGCACCCGGATCCGCGCCGACAGGGTCGAGGCGCTGCGCGGGGCCGGTTGAGGCGCGGGCGGCGCGGGCGGCACCCGCGCCAGCCGCTCATTTCGTCGCGCAATCGGGGTTCGGCGCCACCTCCAGCGAACGGATATAGGCGACCAGATCCTCGACATTCTCGATGCTGAACACGAAGCCGATCGCCCGGCGCATGGGCGAATGCACGTCCGGGTAGAGGATGCGGTTGCGGATCTGGTTGTCGGAGCGGTAGACGGCGATGGCCGCGAAGCTGGGCGGGTTGAGCTTGAAGGGGCCGCCCCGCTCGACATTGTGGCAGATCGCGCAGCTCTCCCGCGCGATCCGCGCGCCGGCGGCGGGATCGCCCTCGGCCCATGCCGGCATCGCCAGCGCGATGCAGGCGCAGGCGGTCGCGAAACTCCACTTCAGGCTCGTCATGCCAACCTCCCCGCGATCCTGACCGGCGAAGCGAAACCCGGCCCTGGCGATGCTGGCCCGGATTCGCGGCGAGGGCAAGCCCGGGCCGGATCCGGGCATCGCGGCCGCACCGGTCATGCCGCCGGGCGCGCGGCGCGCGATCGCGACGGGCGGGGGATCGGGGTGCCCTGAACGTCCGGCCGTAGCACGATCCGGCCCGGCACGCGGCCGGCGCGGGCAACCGGGGCAGGCGGCACCGATGTCCCGGCATCATTCGCCCCGGCCGGCCCGCCTGCGCATCGCGCCGGGCCGCCTGGCCGGCGGCCCCGGCGGCGCGGCCTTCAGCCGGTCTGGCGGCTGCCCTCGCCGCGGGCCGCCGCGGCGGCCTCCTGCTCGGCGGCCAGATCCGCATCCCAGCGGGCGAGCTCGCGCTCGGTACGTTCGGCGGCGAGATCGGCCTCCCAGCGGTCGAGCGCCGCCTCGCGCGCCCGCGCCTCTGCCGCTTCCTCGGCCTCGGTGATCAGGGCCCGGCGCCGCAGCGAGGGCATCAGCACCGGCAGGGCGAACATGCCCACCGTGCCGCAGGCCCAGAACACCAGACCCGCGCCGAGCGCGGTGCCGCCGGTGGCCCAGCTCAGCCAGGCCAGCAGCGCCGATCCGCCATAGGACAGGAAGATCAGACGGAAGGGAAAGCTCATCTCGACACTCCGATCGGGGCTCGCAGAAAGCCTAGGGGCGATGTGTTAACGCATCCTTGCCGGCCGGGCCGGGCAGGGCGGGCAGGCTGCGTTCGGCGGCGCGTTCGGCCGCCAGCCGCGCCTCGCGCTGCAGCGTCTCGGCGAGGTAGTCGGCGGCGCGGGCGCGGGCGAAACGGTGGCGGGCCCGGCGGCGCTCGGCCTCCAGCCGCGCCTCGGCCGCGGCCAGCTGGCGCGCGAGCCGCGCGGCCTCCCGGCCATGCCAGATCTGCCAGCGCGCCAGCGCGCCGGCCTCGGACGGGTCGGCGGGGACGGGCTGGTCCGCGCGCAGGGCGCGGTGGCGCTCGCAGGCGTCATGGGCCATGGCGGCGGCGCGGGCGGCGGCGGCCAGCCGCAGCCGGGCGAGGTCGAAATCGGTGCGCGCCAGCCGGGCGATGCGCGCGATCGCGGCGCGGCGTTCGGCGGTCATGACGGCGCCTCCCAGCCGTCGCGGGCGCGCTGGCGCATCGCCTCGGCAAAGCGGATCGCCGCGGCGACGGCGCGGTAATGCTCGGGCGGCACCTCCTGGCCGATCTCGACCAGCGCATGCAGCGCGCGCGCGGTGGGCGGATCGGCATGGATGGGCACCCCGGCCGCGGCGGCG
This sequence comes from Alphaproteobacteria bacterium, assembly GCA_003695135.1. Classification (GTDB taxonomy): domain Bacteria; phylum Pseudomonadota; class Alphaproteobacteria; order Rhodobacterales; family Rhodobacteraceae; genus J013. The sequence continues at coordinate 3,191 of RFIR01000221.1, forward strand.
GCCTCGCGGATGGCGCGGGCCATGGCGTCGACCCCCTTGGCCACGCAATGGGGTGCGCTGCCCGGTTCGCGGGTCCATTTCAGCGCCACCGCGTAATGGGTCGGGTTGACGATGACGACATCGGCGGTCCTGACCTCGGCCAGCATCTGGTTGCGCGCGATCTCCTCGCCCCGCCGCCGGCGGCTGGCCTTCTGATGCGGATCGCCCTCCGATTCGCGGGTCTCGTCGCGGATCTCCTGAAACGACATCCTGAGCTTGCGGGCATGGTCGAAGCGCTGCCAGAGATAGTCGGCCGCGGCGATGGCGGTGGCGGTGGCGGCGATGGCGGCCAGAAGCCCGGTGCCGAGCCGCATCATCATCGGCCCCAGCATGCCCGGGGGCGCGCGCAGGGCGCCGACGATCTCGTCGATGCGGCTGGAGAGATAGAGCCACAGCACGGTGGCGACGATGGCCATCTTGAGCACGGATTTGGCGAATTCGAAGAGGCCGGTGGGCCCGAACTTGTTGCCGGCGATGGTGACGGGGTTGACGCGGCTGGCTTTGGGCAGGAGCTTCTCGGGCGCGGCGACGAAGGCGCCCTGGGCCAGAAGCGCGGCCAGCGCCGCGGCGAAGGGCAGGATGAGCAGCGGCGCGAGGCCGAGCGCCGCCTCGCCGATCAGCGCCGCCGACAGCCCCGCCCCGCCAGGGCCGAGGATGCGGCCCTCCAGCTGGTCGGTGCGGCCGAGAAACACCGCCAGCGCGCCGCCCGACTGCCGCGCCATGCCGGCGCCGAAGGCGATCAGCGCCACCAGAAGCCCCAGATAGGCCGCGGCGGCGGAGACGTCGAGCGACTTGGCGACCTCGCCGCGCTTGCGGGCATCGGCGAGCTTCTTGGGCGTGGGGGCGAAGCTCTTCTCGCCGCCGGTATCGCCGCCGCGGGCCATCGCGCCGCCCTCAGGGCAGGCTCAGCGGCGCGGCGAGGCGCGCATCGAGCACATCGAGCCAGACCGTGAGCATGACCGGCGCGGCGAGTCCCAGCAGCACCAGCGCCGCACCGGTGATGAAGGGGGCGCCGATGAAGGCCACCATCAGCTGCGGCATGGCGCGGTTGATGGCGCCGAGCGCGATGTTGTAGAGCAGCGAGATCAGCACGAAGGGTCCGGCCAGCGCAACGGCGAGCCCGAAGGCGCGCGCGCCATGCGCCACCCCCCACCGGGCGAGATCGGGGCCCGAGGGGGCATGGCCCATGGGCAGGATGTCGTAGGAAAGCGCGATCATCGCCGCGGCCTTGACATGCATGCCGGTGGCCAGCGCCAGCGCCACCCCGCCGATCACCAGCAGGTTGCCGATGGCCGGCATCGGGTCCGGCGTCAGCCCGGCGCCGAAGATCTGGGCCACCGAGGTCGATTGCGCGGCGATGGAGCCCGCGAGCTGCAGCACCATGATCATGAAGCGCAGGCTGAGCCCCAGCGCCAGCCCCGCCCCGGCCTCGGCCAGGAAGAGGCCGGTCGTGTCGAGAAAGCCGGTCGCGGGCAGCTGCGCCGGCCAGACCAGCGGGGCGACGATCAGCGTCAGCGCCACCGAAGCGGCCAGGCGCAGGCGCAGGGGCAGGGTCTGCTCGCCGAAGCCCGGCATCAGTGCGACCACCGCGCCCACCCGGATGAAGATCGCCAGCGCCGCGATCACCGCGCCCGGGCCGGCGCCGATCCAGGGCCGCAGCGCTTCGGCGAGATCGACAAGCCCCTGCAGCGCGCCCATCGCCCGGACCTCAGGCCACGCCCAGGAGCGCCGGGCGCACCTCGGTGCCGATCTCCTCGAAGCTCAGCACCGGGTTGCGGATGCCCTTGGCCCCGAGCACGGTCTTGAGGAAACGCCGGCGGCGGGTGGAGGTGGCGATGGCCGGATAGCGCCCGGCCTGCCCGGCCTGGGCGAGCTTCTCGGCCACCGAGCGCGCCAGCCGGTTGAACTCGGCCGGGGGCAGGGCGACATCGGTGCCGGCCTCGCCGGCCTCGATCTGGTATTTCTCGAACACCTCCTCCCAGGCCGGCGCGAGCTGGATCAGCGGCAGCGCGCCGTCGGGCTCCAGCATCTCGGCCACGAGCTGGAAGCCCAGCCGCTGGCGCACATGCTCGGCGATCGCCTCGGGCTGGGTGACCACCGCGCGCGCCTCGGCGATCGCCTCCAGGATCAGCGGCAGGTTGCGCACCGAGACCCGCTCCTCCAGCAGGAGCCGCAGCACCTGCTGCAGCAGGTCCACGGGGACCTTGTCGGGGATGAACTCGTCGAGGATGCGCCGGTTGGCCTCGGCGCGCACCGGGTCGGAGACGCGGGTGAATTCCTCCAGAAGCTTGCGCAGCGCGCGGCGGGTGAAGAGGCGGCCGAAATTGTTCTTCAGCACCTCCATCAGATGGGTGGCCACCACCTCGGTGGGGCTGACCACCGACAGCCCGGCCAGCGCCGCCTCCTCCTGATCCTCCGGCCGGATCCAGCGCGCGGGCGCGCCATAGACCGGCTCGGCCACATCCTCGCCCGGCGGGGCGTCGGCGGGATCGTCGCTCATCAGCGCCAGCATGCGGTCGGTGACCAGGCTGGCGCGGGCCATCTCGACCCCCTGGATGCGGATGACATAGCTGCCGCGGGGCAGGAGCGCGTTGTCGGTCAGCCGGATCTCGGGGATGACGATGCCAAAGCTCTGGGCGATGTGGTTGCGCATGTTGATGATGCGCAGATCGAGCCCGGTGGCCTGATCCATCACCGTCGGCACCAGATCGGGGGCGAACTCGACATGGATCTCGTCGAGATCGAGCATGTCGCCCAGCGTCTTGCGCGGGGGGGCGCGGTCCTCGCCGGTGGTCTCGGCCCGCCTCGCCGCGGCGGCCTCGGCGCGGGCGCGGCGGACCACCAGCCAGGCGAGACCGCCGAGCCCGGCGGCGGCGGCGAAGAAGGGCAGGGCGGGCAGGCCCGGCACCAGCGCGAAGAGCGCCAAGAGCCCGGCCACGGTGCCGAGCGCGCGCGGGTTGCGCCCGAGCTGGGCGATCAGCGCCGCATCGGCCGGCCCGGCCACCCCGCCCTTGGACAACAGCAGCCCCGAGGCGATGGAGATGATCACCGCCGGGATCTGGGTCACCAGCCCGTCGCCCACGGTGAGGATGGCATAGGTCTCGAAGGCCTGGGAGATGTCGAGCCCGTGCGCCAGCACCCCCATCGCCAGCCCGACCAGCAGGTTGAGCAGCGTGATCAGCAGGCCTGCCACCGCGTCGCCCTTGACGAATTTCGAGGCGCCGTCGAGCGAGCCGAAGAAGGTGGTCTCCTCCTGCTCCAGCTTGCGCCGCGCCTTGGCCTCCTCATGCCCGATGGCGCCGGCGGCCATGTCGGCATCGATGGCGAGCTGCTTGCCCGGCATGCCGTCGAGGGCAAAGCGGGCGCCGACCTCGGCCATGCGCCCCGCCCCCTTGGTGATGACGATGAAGTTGACGATCAGCAGCACGCCGAAGATCACCAGCCCCAGCCAGACCGAGCCGCCCATGATGAACATGGCAAAGCCCTCGATCACCTTGCCGGCGGCCTGCGGGCCGGCATGACCCTCGCCGATGATGAGCTTGGTCGAGGAGACGTTGAGCGACAGCCGCAGCATCAGCGCGGCCAGCAGCACGGTGGGAAAGGAGGAGAAGTCGAGCGGGCGCTGGATGAACAGCGTGGTTGTGAAGATGAGGATGGAGAGCGCGAAGGAGATGGTCAGCCCGATATCCAGCACCCAGGCCGGCATCGGCAGCACCATCATGGCGATGACCGCCATCAGCGCCAGCGCCAAGAGCACGGTGGGGTGGAAGAGGGCGGCGAGGCGGGGGTTCATCGGCAGGCGTTCACGGGCAGGCGTTCACGGGCGGGGTTCATCGGCCCCGGGGCTCAGTCGAAAAGCGGCCGGGCCGGGCGCAGCAGCCCGGTGCCCGGCGCGCGGAAGCTCAGCGTCACCGCGCCGGGGGTGGCGGGCAGGGTCTGCAGCGCCAGGGTGATCGCCGGCTCGGGCCGGGCGGGCGGCGGCACGGTGACCAGCCTGTCCTCCACCGGCTGGAGCGCGGCGCGCAGCCGGGCGAAGCGCCTGGCATAGCGGGTGGCGTATTTCGGCGTCGCCGAGTGATAGCGCCCCGCCGCCGCCAGCCAGTCGCCCTTTTCCGCATGCAGCTCGGTGAGGTATTTCGCGGCGTAGCGGGCATTGGTCAGCGGGTCCATCATCGCCGCGAGGCTGTCGAAATTCTCGCCGTGCCATTTGTAGTTGACCTGGAAACAGCCCATGTCGAAGCTGCGCGCGCCGCGCGCGAGGTGCTTGCGCGCATAGGCCAGCGCCTCCTCGCGGCTGTCGAACCACACGCCCTTGCCTTCCATGTTGACCGTCCATGGCCAGGGGCGGAAGGCGCCGGCGATGCGCCGCCCGGTCTCGGTGCGGGTGATCGCGCGCAGCACGTCGAGCGGCACGCCGGATTCGGCGGCCACCTGCACCGCCACCCGGTCGCAGATCGCCGCCACCGCCGCCGGATCGGGGGCGGCCGGGGTCTCGCGCGCCGAGACCGGCGCCGGCGGAAGCAGCGCCGGCAGGGCGAGGGCGAGGATGGCGGCGATCCTGACCCCCACGCCGGGCATGCCGAAAGGGCGGCGCGGTATCGGCGCCTTCACCGGCGTCGCCGGAACAGGCTGGGGTGGTTGGCGTTCCCCCCACCGCCCGACGACCGGGCGTGCGTCCGCCCGGGTGGGCGCGAATGCGCCCGCCATGGGGGTGAGGCCGCGAAGGCCATGGCGCGAGAAGAGCGGCCGAAAGGGCGCATGCCCGGCTTCGCTTCGCTCACCGGGCGGGTGAGGACGGTCTGCCGCAGATCCCGACTTTGCAACCCATCGCCAGCGGGAAGCAGCTCCGACAACGCCATTCGCGCCCGTTCTTCCCGCGAGGGACTGCGCGCATCGGATACGGGCTGGCGAATTGGCCGTGCGCATCTCAGACCCCCTCGATCGCGGGCAGGATGCGGTCGTGGAAGAAGCCGGTCAGCGTCGCGGCCATGAAGCCCATGGCGATCCAGAACACGATCAGCAGCGCGCCGAGCTTGGGCACGAAGGTCAGCGTCAGCTCCTGCACCGAGGTCAGCGCCTGGATCAGCCCGATGACCAGCCCCACGATCAGCGCCGCGGCCAGCATGGGCAGTGTCATCACGAAGGCCGCCCACAGGCCCGCGCGCATGATGTCGAGGATCTCGGGCGTGCTCATGGCCCGCTCACACCGGCATGCGCAGGATTTCCTGATAGGCCTCGACCACCTTGTCGCGGATGGTGACGGCGGCCTCGACGGCCAGCTCGGTGGAGGCCAGCGCCATCACCACCGATTGCGGATCGGCCTTGCCGGTCAGCGCCGCGGTGGCCTGGGCCTCGCTCTGGCGCAGGGTGGCGAGGAAATCCTGCACCCCGGAGACGGGGCTGTCGGCGGCCGGCGCTGCGGCCGGCTCGGGGCGCGGGCGCGGCGCGATGTGATCGGCGGCGCGGGCATAGAGGCTGGCGATGAGATTGCTCGGGCTGGTCTGCATGGGGCGTCTCTCTGGGTTGAGGCGGGAAGGGCGCGCGCGGGCTCTAGCGGCGCAACAGGTCGATCAGCCCGGTCATCATCTGCCGGGCCTGGTCGAGCATCTTCAGATTGGCCTCGTAGCTGCGCTGCGCCTCGCGCGCATCGGCGATCTCGATCATCAGATCGACATTCGAGCCGTCGTAATAGCCCTGGGCATCGGCCAGCGGATGGGCGGGGTCGTGGATGCGCGGCAGCTTCTCGGCCGAGAAGGTGACCGGGCCGGGCACCGGCACCTTGGCGTCGTTCTCGCCCAGAAGCTGGGAGAAGGTGAGGATCTTGCGGTGATAGCCGGGCGTGTCGGCATTGGCGATGTTTTCCGCCGTCACCCGCAGCCTTGCGGCCTGCAGGGTCAGGCCGTGGGCGGCCGCACTCATCGAGCTGGCGAGGTCCTGCATCGGGCTCTCCTTGACGTGGGGGCTCAGCGCGCCCGGCCCAGGCCGGTGCGCAGTATGGCCAGCGTCTTGGCATAGACGCCGAGGGCGAGATCGTGCTGCATGCGGGTCTGGGCGGCGCGCAGCATCTGATCCTCCAGCCCGACATCATTGCCGTTGGGGCTCAGCGTGCCGGGGCCGTGGCTGAACACGATCTCCGGCCCGCCCTCGCGCGCGGGCAGCGCGAAATGGCCCGGCCTTGTGGCGGTTGCGGCCATCGGCTGCAGCGCCATCTCGGCATAGGCTTCGGCAAAGGGCAGGAGGTCGCGCGCCTTGTAGCCGGGCGTGTCGGCATTGGCGATGTTTTCCGCGATCACGCCCTGCCGGGTCGCGGCATAGGCGGCCAGATGCTCCGACAGGCGCAATATGGCGAGATCGAGTGTCATGCGGGGTTCTCCCCATTGGGCGTGTTCCCGCGCTTAACCCTTCTTTGTTGAGAAAGGGTTTTATCCTGCCCCGGCGAGGCCGGCCCGAGCGGGAGGATTGGCTAAAATGTTCGAGACCCTGATCGGAGAGCTGGAGGAGGTCCATGTCCGCCACCGGCGGGGCCGGGTGGTCGCCGCCGACAGCGGCGCGCTGACCGTGGCCGGGCTGGAAAGCGATGCAAGGCTGGGCGACGGCATTCTGGTCGGGGAGGGCGACGAGGCGCTGGAGGGCGAGATCGTGGCGCTGGGGCCGCAGGGGGTGCGGGCGATGACCTATGCGCCGATCGACGGTCTGGCGCTGGGGGCGCCGGCGGTGCTGCGCCCGCTGCGCGCGCTCTGCCCCGGGCCGGGCTGGCTCGGCCGCGTCATCGATGCCTTCGGCCGGCCGCTCGACGGCCGCCCGCTGCCGCCCGGGCCCGCCGCGGTCGCGCTGCGCCGCACGCCGCCGC
>RFIR01000222.1 GCA_003695135.1 Alphaproteobacteria bacterium
CCAGCGGCCCGGCCCAGCCGGGACCGGGGTCGGTGAGCCGCGTCGCCAACGCCTCGCGCGAGGCGAGCCCCCACAGATCGAGCACATAGTGAGGATTGCGATAGGCGACCCAGCCGAGGTCGTTCACCGCCACCGGTGCCCTGACATAGTCCTTGGCAAAGCGCGCCATCTGATACTGCTGCAGGTGGATCGAGCGCGCGCCGAGCGGCCCGCGCAGCGACATGTCGACAAGGTAGTGGAACGATCCGGCGAACAGGGCGGCAACCGTGGCGATGCGCGCCAGCGGCCCGGCGAGTCCCGCCCGCGCCATCCACGGCGCGGCGAGGATGAGCGACCAGCCGGCGATCCAGACCACGACATAGATCTCGTAGCGGTCGAGCCAGCCGATCTGGCCGAAGACCAGATGCGCGGCACCCGCCCCGACCAGCACCCGCCACATCCACGCCGCGGGCGGTCGGCGCAGCCGCGGCGCGAACAGCCCCGCGCCCAGCCAGAACAGGGTCATGAGGCCGATGGCGAGCCCGGGCGGCTGCGCGAGATTGTGGATGAGCACCACGAACTGGCGCAGCAGCGGGCGGTCGGCGACGCCCGGCATCGCGGCCAGAAGCTTGGCCTGCACCGAATTGGGCATGGGATCGAGCCCGATGGAGGTCATTACCCATGCAAAGACCGCCACCGGCAACAGGGCGCCGAGCCCGGCCAGCACCGCAGTTGCCGGCCGGCCAGAGAATAGGAGCACCATGCAGGCCAGGCCCGAGATCGCCAGCCCCTCGAAGCGCAGCATCGGCCCGGCCAGAATGCCCGCGATCAGCAGCCAGCCGACCACCCCCTCGCGCAGAAAACGCTCCAGCCCCACCAGTACCGCCAGCGTCGCCGCGACATGCAGCGCGTGCTCCATGCCGGTGACGCCGATGCCGGCAATGTTGAAAGCGAGCGGGCCGATCAGCGCAACGAGCGTCATGAGCATGCGCAGCCGCGAATCGGCGCCGGCGGCGCGCGCGACCACCATGCCCCACAGCCATCCCGCCGCGATGACCGCCGCGGTGTTCCAGATCAGCGGCAGGTAGCGGTGAAACCCCGTTTCCGAAAACGGCGTCAGCAGCAGCGGATAGAGGATGGAGGAGGCCGCCGAGGCATATTCGCCGTCATTGACGCCATAGCCGCCCTTGACGATCTGTGCCGCCATCGAGAGGTGGATGTAGACATCGTCGAGCGGGTACTCGAACGCGCCGCCCGTGCGCCACAGCGCCAGCGCCTGCAGCGTCGCGAAGGTCACAAGCGATATCAGGGCGGCGAGGGCGGGGTAGCGCCGGCCCGTCGCGCCATCTGTCACGGCAATGCTCATTCCCGGACCGGCCCTCCGTTCCGACGGCGCACGGGCCGGGGCTGCCACGGCGGCGTGCGCGGATTGCTCACTCGAACTCCATGATCACATCGTCCACCGCCAGCGACGCCCCGGCCGCGGCGTTGATCTTCTTCACCTTTGCGTGGCGTTCGGCGCGCAGGATGTTTTCCATCTTCATCGCCTCGATCGTGGCCAGGATCTGGCCTTCCTCGACCTCCTCGCCCTCCTCCACCGCGATGGAGACCACCAGCCCCGGCATCGGGCAGAGCAGCATCTTCGAGGTATCGGGCGGCGCCTTGACCGGCATCAGCGCGGCGAGCTCGGCCGCGCGCGGGCGGCGCACGATCACCTTCATGTCGGCGCCGCGATAGCGGATGCGGAAGCCGTCGGTGATCCGTTCCACCTTCACCGTCATCCGCACCCCGTCGATGGTGGCGGTGGTCAGCCGATCGCCCGGGGTCCAGTCGCCCTCGACCATCATGGTCTGCCCGTCGGCAAAGCCGACCCGGACGCTGCCCTGGCCATGGAGAAGGATCTGCGGCTTGAGCGGATCGCGGCCCTTGACCGTCAGGCCGATCTCGACCCCTTCCTCGGTGCGCAGATGCTCGGTGACCAAACGTTCGGCGGTGAGATCGAAGCGCCGCTCGCCCACGGTCACGACCCATTCCGCCGGCACCGGCAGCGGCGAGCCGGTCAGTGTGCCGCTGATCCGGCCCGCCCGGCGCGCGGTCACCAGCCGCATCGCCGCCGCCCCCGCCACGATGCGCCGCAGCGTCTCGTCATCCGGCGTCACGCCGGCAAACCCGTCGGGGAACTCCTCCTCGATGAAGCCGGTGGAGATGTCGCCGGCGACGAATCTGGGATGGTCCATCACCGCCTGGCAGAAGGGCAGGTTGTGGCCGATGCCCTCGACCTCGAAGGCATCGAGCGCCTCGCGCATCGCCTCGATGGCGGCGTCGCGATCCTCGCCCCAGGTGCAGAGCTTGGCGATCATGGGATCGTAATACATCGAGATTTCGCCGCCCTCATAGACCCCGGTATCGTTGCGGACCGCGCGATCCTCCCACCGGCCCTCGGCCGGCGGGCGGTAGCTGATGAGCCGGCCGGTGGAAGGCAGGAAGTTGCGGTAGGGATCCTCGGCATAGAGCCGGCTCTCGATCGCCCAGCCATCCAGCCGCACATCCTCCTGGGCCAGCGCCAGCTTCTCGCCTGCCGCCACCCGGATCATCTGTTCGACCAGATCGATGCCGGTGACGAGCTCGGTCACCGGATGTTCCACCTGCAGCCGGGTGTTCATCTCCAGAAAGTAGAAGTTCCGCCCGGCATCGACGATGAACTCCACCGTCCCGGCCGAATGGTACTGCACCGCCCTGGCCAGTGCCACCGCCTGCGCGCCCATCGCCGCGCGGGTCTCGGCATCGAGAAAGGGCGAGGGCGCCTCCTCGATGACCTTCTGGTTGCGGCGCTGGATGGAGCATTCGCGCTCGCCCAGATGGATGCAGTTGCCATGGCTGTCGCCCAGCACCTGAATCTCGATATGGCGCGGGCTCTCGATGAACTTCTCGATGAAGATGCGGTCGTCGCCGAAGCTGGCCGCCGCCTCGTTTCTCGACGACCGGAAGCCCTCGCGCACCTCCGCCGCGCTGCGGGCGATGCGCATGCCCTTGCCGCCGCCGCCGGCGCTGGCCTTGATCATCACCGGAAAGCCGATCTCGCCGGCGATGCGCACCGCCTCGTCGCCATCGCCGATCAGCCCCATGAAGCCGGGCACGGTGGAGACGCCGGCCTCGGCGGCGAGCTTCTTGGAGGTGATCTTGTCGCCCATCGCCTCGATGGCGCCGATGGGCGGGCCGATGAAGGTCACGCCCGCCCCGGCCAGCGCGCGGGCGAATTCGGCGCGTTCGGACAGGAAGCCATAGCCGGGATGCACCGCCTCGGCGCCGGTCTGGCGGACCGCATCGAGGATGCGGTCGATGACGATATAGGACTGCGCCGCCGGCGGCGGGCCGATATGCACCGCCTCGTCGGCCATCTGCACATGCAGCGCGTTGCGGTCGGCATCGGAATAGACCGCGACGGTGGCGATTCCCATCCGGCGTGCGGTGCGGATGATCCGGCAGGCGATCTCGCCCCGGTTCGCGATCAGGATCTTGCCGAACATGGTATCTTCTCCGCCCCGCATTCGCCTACCCTCGCCCGCGCTTCGCCCGCCGGCGGCTGGCACGCCCGCCTGCCGTTCAAGCGCTGCTCCAGTGCGCTTGAGCGCATGTGAGCGCGCAAGCGGCGGAACTTCCGGCCGAAGCACCGGCCGCGCGGGGACCGGCGCGGCGCGGCGGTGTGAGCGGCCTCACGAACCGGCCCCCCGATCGTGACGGGACGCGACCGGAATTGAATCGCTGTTCCCCGACGGCCTGTCCAAGCCTCGTTTACCCACATGCCGGACGCGATAGCCGCGGACCGTGCAGAAATAAAGGAGGGATCGCCGTGAACGTAAGATTCTTGACGGGAATCACAGGGCTTGCGGGCGTGCTGCTCGCAGCCTCGCCGGGGCTGGCCGACAGCGACAGGCTGAGCCGGCTGGAGGCGCAGATGCGCACCATGAAGGCGGAAATCGAGACCCTGCGTGCCGAGCAGGAGCAGAGCAGGAAGCAGGCGCCGGCCAGCAACGACTTCATCCGCGCCGGCACCAAGCCCGGCAGCTTCATCTTTCCCGGCACCGAAACCGAGGTTCAGATCGGCGGCTACATCAAGGGCGATCTGATCTATGATGTCGACGAGGCGCTGGGCGACGTGTTCGTGCCCGAGGCGATCTCCGTCACCGGACCCGACGAAGCCCGGTTCCGTGCCCATGCGCGGCAGTCGCGGCTTTACGTCAAGACCTCGACGCCGACCGAATCCGGCCCGCTGAAGAGCCATTTCGAGGCCGATTTCTTCGGCGGCGGCGGCAATGAGGTGTTCTCCAACTCCTACAGCTTCCGCCTGCGCCACGCCTATGCCAGCTGGAACGGCTTCATCGTCGGCCAGACCTGGTCCAACTTCATGCCGATCGAGAGCTATCCGACCACGGTCGATTTCAACGGCCCGGCGGGCATCCCCTTCGTGCGCCAGGCCCAGATCCGCTACACCACGGCGCTGACCAGCGACGTGACGGTGGCGGTGGCGCTGGAGAATTCCGAATTCTCCGGCCGCAACGCCACCGGCCCGATCGCGGAGAGCACCAATCTCGGCATCCGCGCCGGGGTCGATCAGGCGCCCGACGTGACCCTGTCGGGCACCTGGAAGCAGGGCTGGGGCATGCTCAAGCTTGCCGGCGTCGGCCGCTATCTCGGCTCGCCGGTTCCCGGCGGCAACGAGGAGTTCGGCTGGGGCCTCAACGTCTCGGGCAATGCCGAGTTGTGGAAGGGGGGCACGGTCATGGCGTCGTTCACCTATGGCGACGGCATCGGGCGTTACCTCATCAACGGCTTCGGGCAGGATGCCTTCGTGCGCGCCAACGGCTCGCTCGACACCATCGAGGCCTATGGCGTGACCGTGGCGCTCCGCCAGCAGCTCACGCCGAAATGGGCCGCGGGGCTGGCCTATGGCCGCTATGAGGCGATGGACACCTTCGCCGCGACCGATCTCAGGGCGGTCAATACCGTGCATGCCTCGCTCTTCTATACGCCCATCCCGCGCATCACCGCCGGGGCCGAGGTGATCTGGGGCAATCGCGAGAATGCCAACGGCGCCAGCGACGACGCGCTGCGCCTGCAGGGCTCGCTGCAGCTCAACTTCTGAAGCCCGATCCGCTGGCACCGCCCCGCATCCGCCGGGGCGCTGTCGCCGCGCGGCTGTGGGCGCGGCCCTCCCCGCGAGGGAAGACACCGCTTCCCCTCGGCAGGAAGGGGGGCCGCGGAAACGCGGCGCCGGCGAGCACTGCGATCGTCTTCGCCCCCGGCCGGCGCATGTTTGCCGGAACCGTTTTCCGACTGCCTGTCGCGTCCGCAATCCCGATACTTGTGAAACCCAACTGGCGGGGCCGCGCAGCGGGGCCGGCGTAGGGATTTGAGTATTTTTGCCAAGAAGAAGATAGCGGAGCCCGTGCCTGGCCCCCTTTCTCGCGCGGGCCGGGCGGGAGCTGCGCCGGCGGGCATCACTCCGCGCATCGCTCCGCGGAGGTATATCCCTGCAGCGCCAGCAGGGCGGAGAGATCGCCGTGCCGGATCGCGGCATCGGCCGCGTGTTCCAGCACCGGCTTGGCCCGGAAGGCGACACCCAGGCCGGCGGCGACCACCATGTCGACATCGTTGGCCCCGTCGCCGACCGCGATTGCCTCGGCCGGCGTGATCCCGGCCTCGGCGCAGAGTGCATTGAGCGCCTCCAGCTTGGCCCGACGCCCCAGGATCGGCAGCGCCACCGCGCCGGTCAGCCGCCCGTCCTCGAAGATCAGCGTGTTGGCACGGTTGACGGCAAATCCCGCCTCGGCCGCGACCCGTTCGGTGAAGAAGCTGAAGCCGCCGGAGACCAGCGCCGTCAGCGCGCCGGCGGCATTCATCGTCCGCACCAGTGTCCGCGCCCCGGGATTGAGGCTGATGCGGCTGGCATAAACCTCGTCCAGCACGCTCTGCGGCAGGCCCTTCATCAGCGCCACGCGGGCGTTGAGCGCCTGCTCGAACTCCAGCTCGCCGCGCATGGCGCGTTCGGTGATCGCCGAGACCGCCGCGCGCATCCCGGCGAAATCGGCCAGCTCGTCGATGCATTCGACCCCGATGATGGTGCTGTCCATGTCGGCGATCAGGAGCTTCTTGCGCCTGCCTTCCGCCGGCACGAGATTGGCGTCGACCGGCAGGCCGGCCAGCGCCTTGCGCGCCGCGGCCAGATCGCCGGCAGCGAATTCCACCGCATCCGGGCTGAGCCTGCGCATCGCCCCGGCGCCGGCCGCGCGGGCACCTTCCAGCGCGGCTTCGGGCAGGCTGCCCGAAGCGGTGAGGACCAGAATGTCGCTCATCTCACCGGGAGGCCTTCACTCGGCGGCAACCTCGCTGCGCCCGGGATGCGAGCGCTGGATCTCGTCGGCGAGCAGGAAGGCGAGCTCCAGCGACTGCGCCGCATTGAGCCGCGGATCGCAGGCGGTGTGGTAGCGGTCCGACAGGGTCTTCTCGCTGACCGCGCTGACCCCGCCGGTGCATTCGGTGACGTTCTGGCCGGTCATCTCGACATGCACCCCGCCGGGATAGCTGCCGAGTTCGCGGTGGATGGCGAAGAAACGGCGCACCTCCTCCAGCACCCGCTCGAAGGGACGGGTCTTGTAGCCGGTGGCCGACTTGACGGTGTTGCCATGCATCGGGTCGCAGGACCACACCACCGCGCGCCCCTCGCGCCTCACCGCCTCGATCAGCGCCGGCAGATGCGCCTCGATGCGGTCGGCGCCGAAGCGCCCGATCAGGGTCAGCCGGCCGGGGTCGTTCTGCGGATTGAGGATGTCGATCAGCCGGATCAGCTCGTCGGGCTGAAGGCTCGGCCCGCATTTCAGCCCGATCGGGTTCATCACGCCGCGGCAGAATTCGACATGCGCGCCGTCGGGCTGGCGGGTGCGGTCGCCGATCCAGATCAGGTGGCCCGAGCCGGCGACGGTCTGGCCGGAGGTCGAATCGACCCTCGTCAGCGCCTGTTCGTATTCCAGCAGCAGCGCCTCGTGGCTGGTGTAGAAATCGGTGCGCGAGATCTGCTCGGAGGTGGTGGAGTTGATCCCGGCCGCCGACATGAAATCGAGCGCCTGGCTGATGCGGTCGGACATGTCGCGATAGCGTTCGTAGCCTTCGCCCTCCAGAAAGCCGAGTGTCCACGAATGGACCCGGTGCAGGTCGGCGAACCCGCCCTGGCTGAAGGCGCGCAGCAGGTTCAGCGTCGCCGCCGCCTGGGTGTAGGCCTGCAGCATGCGCCGCGGGTCGGGCGTGCGCGCCTCGGCCGTGAAGGCCAGATCGTTGACGATGTCGCCGCGATAGCTGGGCAGCTCCACCCCGTTCTGGGTCTCGGTGGCTGCGCTGCGCGGCTTGGCGAACTGGCCGGCCATGCGGCCGACCTTGACCACCGGCACCCGCGCGCCGAAGGTCAGCACGACGGCCATCTGCAACAGCACCTTGAAGGTGTCGCGGATGTTGTCGGCACCGAACTCGGCAAAGCTTTCGGCGCAGTCGCCGCCCTGCAGCAGGAAGGCGCGCCCCTGCGCCACCTCGCCCAGCGCCCGGCGCAGGCTGCGCGTCTCGCCGGCAAAGACCAGCGGCGGGTATTTCGCAAGCTGCGCCTCGACCGCCTGCAGCGCCGCGGCGTCGGGATAATCGGGCATCTGGATCCGGGGTTTCGACCGCCACCCGTCCTTGGTCCAGTTCGCGGACATGCGTCTGCTCCCACAGCTGAGGATTTCGGCGGCCTACATAAGCCAGCGCCCCGCGCGTTGCCAGTGCGAATTCCGGGGTCGAAAGGGGCGAATCTCCGCTTGACCTCGCGCGGCTTGTGCCGTCAAGCTCGCTCGTGCAGTTCGCGGGAACCTCAGGACGTCAGGCGCCAGGTTGGTCGATGGATAACCGAAGGACAGCCAGGCCGCGGCGGTTCATTTTCCTGGTGCTGGAGAATGCCACCCTTCTTTCCTTTGCCTGCGCCATCGAGCCCTTGCGCATTGCCAACCGCATCGCCGGCAAGGTGCTCTACAAATGGATGGTCGCGGCCGAGGACCGCGGCGGCGTCAGCTTTTCGAACGGGCTGCGGGTGACCCCCGACATGGGGCTGGAGGAGCTGGACCGCGACGACACCCTGCTGGTCTGCGGCGGGGTAAAGGTGCATTCCTCGACCACGCGGCCGATCCTCAACTGGCTGCGGCGCGAGGACCGGCGCGGGGTGATGCTGGGCGGCATCTGCACCGGCGCCTATGCGCTGGCGCGCGCCGGGCTCCTGGACGGGCAGAGCTGCACCATCCACTGGGAAAACCGCGACGCCTTCCGCGAGGCCTTTCCCGACGTGGAACTGTC
>RFIR01000223.1 GCA_003695135.1 Alphaproteobacteria bacterium
CACCTCTCCCGCCCCTCGACACCCCCGGTTTCGAAAGCTTCTGGCATTCTCGCCAGACGGGTCGGTCGAAGGGGCGGCTGGCATTACGCGGCGCCACCGGCGCCACGGTCGCGTCTCACCCTCGGGCGTGCGCTGCATTTCGACGTGGTGCAGATCGGTCGGGACACGCTCTTGACGGCCGGTCCGACCCGGAAAACAGGAGTGGCGATGACCGGCGCCTGCCGGTCTTCCCGGCAAAACCCCGCCCGGCTGCAATTTGCCCTGCCGTCGATCGGCCGGGCACCCGCGGGGCCCCGCAGGCGGCAATGCCGCATGCGGGGAGAATTGGCGTGGCGGCGTTAGCCGCCGCCGATGGGTAGCGTCTGCGGCCTCAGCCGACAATCTCGCATTGCGAGAAGAAGAAGCCGATCTCGGTCTTCGCCGTGTCCGGCCCGTCGGAGCCATGCACCGAATTCTCGCCGATCGACAGCGCGAAGGACTTGCGGATGGTGCCCTCGGCGGCATCGGCGGGGTTGGTCGCGCCCATGATCTCGCGGTTGCGGGCGATGGCATCCTCGCCTTCCAGCACCTGCACCACCACCGGCTCGGCCGACATCTGTTCCACAAGTTCCTGATAGAACGGGCGTTCCTTGTGCACGGCATAGAAGGCGCCGGCCTGGGCCGGGGTCATGTGGATGCGCTTCTGGGCCACCACGCGCAGCCCGCCCTCCTCCAGCATCGCCACGATCCGGCCGGTGAGGTTGCGGCGGGTGGCATCGGGCTTGATGATGGACAGGGTGCGTTCGATCGCCATGGTGAATTCCTCGTCTCCGATTGCTCCGGGCGCTCCCCTAGCATGGGGGTGCGGGCCGGCCAAGGCCCCGCGGCAGTGGCGCGGCGCCGCGGGCTGCACAGTTGGTCGCAACGACATGCGCCAGTCCCGTGCCCAGCCCCGAACACCGGGAGGAACGCCGCCGCCACACGCCTCGCCCGGCGCAGCCGGGCGGCGCCTGACCCTCCCCCCGGGAGGGCGCATATTCCCGCGTTGTCAACAGCTTGAATGTCGGGTCTGGTTTCGCGGTTACCGCCCAGCCCCGGTCTGGTTTGCGCCCACCCAGGGTCGGGCGCCACCCTGTCCGATACGCTACATTCGTCGATCACGGGGCTCGAAATGGGAGAGACAATCGACTAGATCACGCCCCCATGCTGAGGATCGCGAATCTGGGTTACAGGATCGAGGGACGGCCGCTCTTCGAAGGCGCGAGCGTCACCGTGCCCGCCGGGCACAAGACCGGCGTGGTCGGGCGCAACGGCACCGGCAAGACCACGCTCTTCCGGCTGATCCTCGGCGAACTTTCTCCGGACGAGGGCGAGATCACCCTGCCGCGCGGCGCCCGTATCGGCGCGGTGCGGCAGGAGGTGGAGGCAAGCCGCACCAGCCTCATCGACACCGTGCTTGCCGCCGATGACGAACGCGCCGCGCTCATGGCTGAGGCCGAAACCGCCACCGATCCTGCCCGCATCGCCGAGATCCAGACCCGGCTGGCCGATATCGAGGCGCATTCGGCCGAGGCGCGCGCCGCATCGGTGCTCTCCGGCCTCGGCTTCCCGCCCGCCGATCAGGCGAAGCCTTGCGCGGAATTCTCCGGGGGCTGGCGCATGCGTGTGGCGCTCGCTGGCGTGCTGTTTGCCCGGCCCGACTACCTTCTGCTCGACGAGCCCACCAACTATCTCGATCTGGAAGGCACGATCTGGCTGGAAAGCTACATCGCCCGCTATCCCCATACCGCGCTGATCATCAGCCACGATCGCGGCCTGCTCAACCGCGCCGTGCGCTCGATCCTGCATCTGTCCGGCCGCAGGCTGACCCTTTATGGCGGCAATTACGATGTGTTCGCACGCGAGCGGCAGGCGCGGCTGGAACAGGACCGGGCGCTGGCGCGCAAGCAGGAAGCCCAGCGCGCCCATATCCAGTCCTTCGTCGACCGCTTCCGTTACAAGGCCTCCAAGGCCCGCCAGGCCCAGTCGCGGCTGAAGATGCTGGAGCGGCTGCAGCCGATCGCCGGGGTGAGCGAGGCGGCCATTGCCGGGTTCCACTTTCCACGGCCCAAACCGGCCGCACCACCGCTTCTGAGCCTCGATGGCGTGGCGGTGGGCTATGACGGGTGCCGCGTGCTGTCGCATCTCTCGCTGCGTATCGATCAGGACGACCGCATCGCGCTTCTGGGCGCCAATGGTCAGGGCAAGTCGACGCTGGCCAAGCTGATTGCCGGCAGGCTGGCGCCGATGGCGGGGCAGGCGACGCGCGCGCGCGGGCTCAAGGTGGGCTATTTCGCCCAGCACCAGCTCGAGGAGCTTCGCGCCGGTGAATCGCCCCTGCAGCATCTGACCGTCCGCCGGCCGGAGGCGCCCCCCGCCCGGCTGCGCGCCACCCTCGCCGCCGGCGGCATCGGGGCCGAGATCGCCGACAATCCCGTCGCGCGGCTGTCGGGCGGGCAGAAGGCGCGGCTGGCGCTCTTGCTGGCGACGCTGGAGGCACCGCATATCCTGGTGCTCGACGAGCCGACCAACCATCTCGACATCGAAAGCCGCGAGGCGCTGGTCCATGCGCTGGCCGAATATGAGGGCGCCATCGTGCTCATCAGCCACGATCCCTGGCTGGTCGAGGCGGTGGCCGATCGGCTGTGGCTGGTGCGCGACGGTCGGGTACGCCCGTTCGATGGCGATGTGGAGGATTACCGGGCGATGCTGCTGGCCGAACGGGGCGAGGCCCGTCCGGCTGCGCCCCGCGCCGAACGGGCACGGCGCCCGCCCCGGCCGACCGACCTTTCCCGGCTGCGCAGCGAGGTGCGCAGCTGCGAGGCGCGCATTGCCAGGATCGAGGAGATGCGCGACCGGATCGACGGCATCCTCGCCGATCCCGCGCTCTATGCCCAACAGCCCCCCGAGAAAATCGCCGAACTCAACCGCAAGCGCCAAGAGATTCTCGCCGGGCTGGAGCGGGCCGAAACCCTGTGGCTCGAGGCCGAGGAACGGCTGAGCGCGGCGTCCGGGCAAACCGGGGCCGGCCGGCAGGAGACCGGGGGACGATGACATGGATCAAGGCAGGCGCCTGCCGGACCCGCCAGAATATTGTGAACGATCCCTGAAGGAAGGAAGCCGAACATGCCCATCAAGAACATCCTGGTCTCCTACAATGCCACCGAGGCGGCCAGTTCGGCCCTGAAGCTGGGGCTGCTGATGGCGCAGAAATACGATGCCCATCTGACGGGCGTTCTCAGCTATGGCCCGCAGGAGATCATCTCGTCGTACGCGGGATATCTTCCGGCCGGCGTGGCCGAGCAGCTGGCCGAGGCCGACCGCGCCCGGCGCGACGAGATCGAGAAGACGTTCCTCGCCACCACTGCGGATCTGCCGCAGGAACGTCGCCATTTCAAGGACGTGTTCAGCTCGGCCGATGAGGGGCTGATGGAGATCTCGCGCTGCTTCGATCTGGTGGTGATGGGAACTCCCGACAGCCGCAGCGACATTCCGCATATGGAGCCGCATCCCGACATCGTCGCACGCCATTCCGGCCGGCCGATTCTCGTGGTCCCCAAGGGCTATGAGGTCGAGCGGCTGAACGAAAAGGCGGTGGTGGCCTGGGATGGCGGGCGGGCGGCCGCGCGGGCGGTGGCCGATGCGATGCACATGCTGGAGACCAAGGACGAGGTCACCCTGCTGACCGTTGGCGACCCGTCCGACACCACGATCCTGCGCGACATCACCACCCATCTCAACCGGCACGGGGTCAAGACGGTGCCGCGCATCAAGCCGCGCGACGGCCACCGGGTCGCCTCGGTGATCCTCGATACCTGTGCGGAGACTGGCGCGGGACTGCTGATCATGGGCGCCTATGAGCACTCCAAATTCGCCGAGGATCTGTTCGGTGGGGTGACCAACACCGTGCTGGAGGGCTCGCATATCCCGGTACTGATGAGCCACTGAGGGGCCTGCGCGGCCCTCTGGCGCCCCGCGAATGGCGAGAGCGTAGTCGGACGATCCGCCCCTTCAACCGGCTCCTCTGGCGGGATTGCCCGAACCGGCCGGAACCGGGAGCGTGGAGGTGCACGGAAGGCGAGGGTGGCCGGGATCGTCCGGCCGGGTCGGGGCGGATCTGCACCGCACGGGGAGAGGGCGTAACGGTCATCCATCGCGGCAGACAGCGCCAGACCCGGTTCCTGCGCGTGGGCGCTGCGAAATACGGCGCCACAAGCACTGTTCTTTGTTTCACTATTGATTGAAAGAGACCCCTGTAAAACAGGATGTAGGCGGATGCCCGGAATGCACAAGGTCTTGCAGGAATCATGATCGCACGTGCGTAAAATAATTATAAGAGACCCCTGCAAAACTCCAGCGCGACGGGGCATCCGAACCGAGAGGCGTTTCCTGCCAACCTGTACTGCGCGCGCGTAAAGTAATTAGAAAATAATTCCCCAATCAATATTTAAAAATCAACGTGACCGGCGCCACAATTTCGTGGCGCCCGCGCGGAACGCTCGGGTCTGGCAGGTTGAGTTTTGCAGGGCTCTCTCATGATTGTTTTGCGTGCCCGCGATCCTGATCGGCCGGGCGAGATCAGCGTTGCTGGCATCCGATCATGTCGGCTCTTCGCAGCCGCCTTCAGAACGGCACCTCGTCCGCCGCCGTCACATAGCTGGCGACGACCCGCTTGGTGCCGGCCTTCTCGAATTCGACAGTCAGCTTGTCGCCCTCGATGGCGGCAATGGCGCCATAGCCGAATTTCTGGTGAAAGACGCGGTCGCCGGTGGCGAAGCGGCTCACAGCCTCGGCGTCGATGACCAGATTGCGCGCCTCGCGCGGCTGGCTCACGCCGTATTGCTGCCTGCGCGCCTGCATCCGCGCCCAACCCGGCGAGTTGTAGACCGAGGCCCTGGCCGCCCGTTCCTCCAGATCGGAGCCGCGCATGATGCCGGGCATCGTGGTCATCCCGCCCGCCGGCGCGGCCGCGCCGTGCCCGCCGCCATAGAGCCCCGGCGGGGTCAGCACCTCGACATGCTCCTTTGGCAGCTCGTCGATGAAGCGCGAGGGGATGGCCGACTGCCAGCGGCCATACATCGCCCGGTTGGCGGCAAACGAGATGGTGCAGTATTCCTGCGCCCGGGTGATGCCGACATAGGCGAGCCTCCGCTCCTCCTCCAGCCCCTTGACCCCGTTCTCGTCCATCGAGCGCTGGGAGGGAAACAGCCCGTCCTCCCAGCCCGGCAGGAACACGGCGGGAAATTCGAGCCCCTTGGCGGCGTGCAGCGTCATGATCGAGACCTTGGGCGCGCCGTCCTCCTGCTCGTTCTCCATCACCAGCGCGACATGCTCGAGGAACCCCTGCAGGTTCTCGAAGCCCTCCAGCGCCTTGACCAGCTCCTTGAGGTTTTCCAGCCGACCCGGCGCGTCGGGCGAGCGGTCGTTCTTCCACATCGCGGTATAGCCGGATTCGTCGAGGATCTGCTCGGCCAGCCGCACATGGTCGGCGCCCGCCTTCAGCGCCGCGCGCCAGCGGTCGAAATCGGCAACCACCGTGGCCAGCGACTTGCGCGCCCGCGCCGTCAGCCCGCCCTCGGCCACCAGCGCGCGGGCTGCCTCCAGCATCGGCAGGCCGGTATCGCGAGCCTTGCGATTGATCTCCTGCACCGCCTTCTCGCCCAGCCCCCGCTTGGGGGTGTTGACGATACGCTCGAAGGCCAGCCCGTCCTCCGGCGTGGTCACGACGCGGAAATAGGCCATGGCATCGCGGATCTCGGCGCGTTCATAGAAGCGCGGGCCACCGATGACGCGATAGGGCAGGCCGATGGTCAGGAACCGGTCCTCGAAGGCGCGCATCTGGAAGCTGGCGCGCACCAGGATCGCGATGCCGTCGGCCGGCACCGGCGGGTTGCCGCGGGTGCCCTGCTGCATCGCCTCGATCTCCTCGCCGATCCAGCGCGCCTCCTCCTCGCCATCCCAGTGCCCGATCAGCCGCAGCTTCTCGCCGGCATCGGCCTCGGTCCACAGCGTCTTGCCCAGCCGCGCGCCGTTGCGGGAAATCACCCCGTCGGCGGCGGCGAGGATGTGAGGGGTGGAGCGGTAGTTCTGCTCCAGCCGGATCACGCGGGCGCCGGGAAAATCCTTCTCGAAGCGCAGGATGTTGCCGACCTCCGCGCCGCGCCAGCCATAGATCGACTGGTCGTCATCGCCGACCACGCACAGATTGCGATGTCCCTGGGCCAGCAGCCGCAGCCACAGATACTGCACGGTGTTGGTGTCCTGATACTCGTCGACCAGGATGTAGCGGAACCGGGTCTGGTACTTTTCCAGCACGTCCGGGTGATGCTGGAAGATGCCGGTGACATGCAGCAGCAGGTCGCCGAAATCGACCGCGTTCAGCGTCTTCAGCCGCTGCTGATACTGTGCGTAGAGCTCGGCTCCGGCATTGGCGAATTGCGCGGCCTCGGCCGCCGGCACCTTGTCGGGCGTCAGCCCGCGGTTCTTCCAGCGGTCGATGAACCCCGCCAGCATGCGCGCGGGCCAGCGCTTGTCGTCGATGTTCGCGGCCTGAATGAGCTGCCTGATCAGCCGGATCTGGTCGTCGGTATCGAGGATGGTGAAGTTCGACTGCAGCCCGACCAGCTCGGCATGGGCGCGCAGGATCTTCACGCACAGCGCGTGGAAGGTGCCGAGCCACGGCATGCCCTCCACCGCGCCGCCGACCAGCTCGCCCACACGCTGGCGCATCTCGCGCGCGGCCTTGTTGGTGAAGGTGACGGCGAGGATCTGGCTGGGCCAGGCCCGGCCGGTGTTCAGCAGATGCGCAACCCGCGTGGTCAGCGCGCGCGTCTTGCCGGTGCCCGCACCCGCCAGTACCAGAACCGGCCCGTCCAGCGCCTCGACGGCCTCGCGCTGGGGCGGGTTGAGCGCATCGAGATAGGGGGCGGGCCGCGCCGCCATCGCCATTTTGGAGAGTTTCGCGCTGCCTGAGTTCTCCATGCCTTCACCCCCATCCGGTCCAGCGCTGGGACCATAGCCCGAGCAGGCCACAAGATAAAGGGTGCGTTCGTGCAATGTTCGCGCATGAGCGCGCTGGTCGATCTTATGGCCGTTTGCCACCCCGTGGCTGGATCGGTTGCGCGCGAGCGGCTAGTCTGGTCCGAACAGCGGAGCCTGCCATGCGAATTCTGTCCACCCTCTGCCTGATCGCCCTCATGGCCACGCCCGCCGCCGCGCAGTGGAAGAGCTGCGTGCTGAAAACCTGGGCGCATTTTCTGGCGCCCGGCCTGCAGAGCTATCGGCTGGTCGAGACCTTCCAGTCCGGTCGCGGTCTGGTCAGCGCCATCCGCTTCGGCCCGCTGGCCGGCAAGACGGCCAAGCTCTACATGTTTCTCGTCGGCAATCTTGCCTGCGGCAGGGCGGCGGTGGTGATCGGCAGCTACGAGGCAACCACCGAGATCGCGCGCC
>RFIR01000224.1 GCA_003695135.1 Alphaproteobacteria bacterium
CTCCGGCGATCCGGTCTTGTCGGTATGCCCGTCCACGCGCAGGATCCAGTTGACCTCCGGCGAGATGTGGGGCGCGATCTGCCGGATCACCGAGGCGATGCGCGACAGCTGGGCCTTGCCGCCCTCGGACAGCTCGGCCGAACCGACCGGGAACAGCACGTTGGAGGAAAAGACGAAGCGGTCGCCGACCACATCGACCCCTTCGACGCCCTCGAGGATCTTCTTGGTCCGGGCGAGGAAATCCGACCGCGCCGCCTTCAGCGCATCGACATCCTTTTTCAGCAGCTCGACCTTGTCGGCCTCCAGCTGCGCGGCCCGCTTCTGCTCGGCAGCGACCTGAGCCAGCGCGACGTTGAGCCGCGTGCCCATGGTCTGAACCTGGACCTGATTGGCGAAATCGCGCGCCTCGGAGGCATCGAGCACCGCCTGCAGCGAGGTCAGCTGCTTGCGCAGCTCGGCGATCTGGCTGTTGAGCACCACGATCTGGCGCCGGTCCTCGGCCGAGGCCGCCCTGACCTGCGCCAGCACCTCCTGCGCCTTGGCCAGCGCGATCTTGCGGCGCTCCAGCTCGCTCAGCGTGTCCTCGCGCGCGGTGACCGCCTGATTGCGCGCGCTCTCGGCATCGGCCTTCGCCGCCTCGGCCGCCGCCAGCATGTTCAGCGTCTCCTCGGCCTTCTTGCGCGCCTCCTCCAGATTGAGCGTCAGCGCGATGCGTTCGGCATCGGCCTCCTTGAGCTTCTTGCGCAGCTCCTCGGCCGCCAGTGCCTCGGCGGCGGCGAGCTTTTCCTGATCGGTCAGGCGGCCCTTGAGATCCTTGATCTCGGCGGTCGCCTCCTCGAAGCGGGAGAGCAGCGCCTGGGCCTGGGCGGCGGCGGCGACCTGCCGGCGCTGTTCCTCGCTCAGGCGGGCGTTGAGCGCGGCGAGTTCCTGGGCGCGGGCGCTGAGCGTCTGCCGGCTCTGCGCCAGCTCCGATTCGGCCTCGCCGAGCCGGCGGCGCAGCTCGGCCATCGCCCGGTCGCGCTCCTCGATCGCCCGCTGCGCCCGCGCCCGTTCGTCTTCGAGCGCGGCGCGCGCCTGATCGCGCTCCTTCTGCAGCGCGGCGAGATCGCCCTCGGTCCTGGCCCCGGCCTCCTTCGCGGCGGCAAGCTGCGCCCGCGCCGCGTCGAGCTCGGCGCGCGCCTTCTTCAGGGAGGCCAGGGCCGCATCGCGTTCGGCCTCGGCGGCGCGGCCGGCCTTCTCGGCCTCGGCCAGCCTGCGCGCCAGCGTTTCGGCATCCATCGAGCCGGCCATGGCCTGCTGCAGCTGCCGGTCGCGCTCCTCGATGGCCGCCAGCGCCTTTTTCAGCGCCGCGTCGCGCTCGGCCAGCGCCGAATCGCGCTGCGACAGCGCCTCCTTCAGCTGTGCCAGCAGGCTCTCGCGCTCGGCCAGATCGTCGCGGGCCGTGGCAAGCTGCCCGCCCTGTTCCTTCAGCGCCTTCTCCGCCGCGGCCAGTTTCGCCTCACGCGCCTTCAGTGTCTCCAGCGCCTCGCTCAGCGCGCGTTCGCGTGCGGCCAGCGAGGCGGAGGTCTTCTTCAGCTGCTCTTCGCGCTCGGCAAGCGTCTTCTCGCGCTGCGACAGGCTCTCGCGCGCGCTGGCCAGTTCCGCCTCGGTCCCGCCCAGCTGCTTGCGCGCGGCCTCCAGTGCGGCGGCCTGGCGCGCCAGCTCCTCGCGGGCGGAGGCCAGCTCGTCCTCGCGCGCGGCAAGCTCGCTGCGGATCGCGGCGAGATCGCCTTCCAGATCCTTGCGCGCCTCGGCCAGCGCGGCCTTCTGCGCGGCCAGCGCATCGCGCACCGAGACCAGCTCGCCTTCGGTCTCGGACAATGAATTGCGGGCCGCATTCAACTCGGTATCGCGCGATTCGAGCTCCTTGCGCAGCCGGTCGAGTGCGGTCTGCTGCACCGAGAGATTCTGGCGCAGCGAGGAGATTTCGGTATCGCGGGTGGCGAGATCGGCCCGGGCCCGGGCCAGCCTGGCATCGGCTTCGGTACGCGCATCGCGCAGCGCCGCGATCTCCTGCCGCGCGCTGGCCAGTTCCGCCTCGCGTGCCGCCAGTTTCTCGCGCAGCCTCTTGGCCAGCGCATCGCCGCTTTCGCGCAGGCTGGCGATGCTGCTCTCGCGCGCGGCCAGATCCTGCCTGGTGCTGGCCAGCTCGGCCTCGCGCGTCTTCAGCGCCTCCTTCGCCGCGGCCAGTTCGGCCTCGCGCTCGGCAAGCGTCTTGCGCAATTCGGCAAGCGCCGCATCGCCACTCCTGCGCAGCGAGGCGATCTCGGCCTCGCGCGCGGCAAGGGTCTTGCGCGCCTCGGCGAGTTCGCCCTCGCGCGCCTGCAACGCCTCCTTCGCCGCGGCCAGTTCCGCCTCGCGCTCGGCAAGCGTCTTGCGGGTCTCGGCCAGCGCGGCGTCGCCGCTTTCGCGCAGCGCGGCCATTTCGCTCTCGCGCGCCTTCAATGCCGCCCGGGCCGCGGCGATCTCGTCCTCGCGCCGCCTGAGATCGTCCCGCGCCGTCCGCAGATCCTTCTCACGCGCCGCAACCGCCTCGCTCTGCGCCTTCAGGTTTGCCTCCAGCGCCGCGATGCGCTCGCCGGCCCTGGCCAGCGCGGCATCGCGCAGATCGAGCTCGCGCTTGAGCGCGGCGAAATTGTTCAGGCTTTCCTCGAGTTGCGCGCGCAACTCGGCGACCTCGCCGTCGCGCCTGGCCAGCTCGGCCTTGAGCTGCTCGACCCCCGCCCCCTGCGCCTCGGCGCTGGCTACCTGCTGGCGCAGTTCTGCCAGCGCGCTGTCGCGGGCCTTCAGTGCCGCATCCTGCTCGGCCAGTCGCTTCAGCGCGTCGGCGAGCACCAGTTCACGCTCGGCCAGCCGCTTTTCGGCCGCCTTCAGCGCCGCTTCGCGCCGGTCGAGCTCCTGCCGGCTCTGCAACAGGGTCTTTTCCTGCGCGCTCAGCGCCGCGCTGTTCTTCTGCGCCTCCTCGCGCAGCGAGGCGACCAGCGCCTCCAGCGCCTCGCGTCGGGCGGCAGCCAGGCGCGCCTCCTCCGCCTTGGCGTCGATCTCCTTGCGCATCGAGGCGAGGGTGAGCTGCAGCGCCTCGCGCTGGCTGATCTCGCGCTCCAGCTGCCCGCGCAGTTCGGTGACCTGGGCCTGCGCGGCCTTGCCGGCCTCGGTCGCCTGCGCCAGATCGGCGCGCGCGGTCTTCAGCTGGCCGTCCAGCTCGGCATTGCGCGCGATCAGCGCGGCGAGCTGATCCTCGACGCTGGCCAGCTTCTGCGCCTGGCTGTCGCGCTGTGCCGTCAGGCTCTGGATCATCAGCCGCTGCTGCTCGACAAGGCTCTCGGCATCGGCCAGCGTGGCGTTCACGAAGCCCAGATCGTTCTGCAGCCTGGCGGTGCGCTTCTTCTCTAGCCCCAGCGCCTCAGTCAGCCCCGCAACCTCCGAGGCGAGCTGGTCCAGCTTGGTCTTCTGCCCGGTGATGGTCTCGCGCAGCATGAACTGCACCACCATGAAGATCGAGAGCAGGAAGACGAGCACCAGCAGGAGCGCGGTCAGCGCGTCGACGAAGCCCGGCCAGGCGCTGGCTTCGTAGCGACCCGATCTCGATGAGAGCGCCATGCCGGGCTACCGTTCGTCAGCCTGACCGGTGGCGGCCTCGATCGCCTGGATCAGCGATCTGAGGTCGGAGCGGATCTCGGAGATCGAATCCTGTCGGCCCGAGGCCATCTCCTCGAGGATGCGCAAGAGCTGCACGTCGATGTTGCGCAGCCGCATCCGGGTTTCGGAATCGAGCTTGCCGGTCTCCTCGTCGCGCTCCTTCAGGATGCCGGTCAGCTCGGCCTGCGAGGCGGCGATGCGTTCCAGCGCGTCGGTCGCGCCATTCAGCCCGCCACCGCCCTGCAGGCCGGTCTCGGCGACCTGCTTCATGGTTGCGGCCAACTCCGACAGGCGGCTTTCCATCTCCGCCTGGCGTTCCTCGGCCTGGGCGAAGACCTCGCGCATGGCCTCGACCTGGCGCGCATTCTGTTCCACCAGCATCATCAGCGCCCCGGCGTCGCTGGCCGGCTGCTCACCATCGGCGCCGGCGACGCTCAACCGGGTGATCGAGGACAGCCACTCCTCCAGCTCGCGATAGAACCGGTTCTGACCGTGCCCGGCGAAGAGGTCGAGCAGTCCGACCACAAGCGAGCTGGCCAGACCGATGAGCGAGGCCGAGAACGCGGTGCCGATGCCCTCCAGCTGCCCCTTCAGCCCGGTCATCAGCCGCTCGAACACCGCGACCCCGCTTTCGCCCTCCTGCGGCTGCAGCGACTGGATCACCTCGACCACCTTGGGCATGGTGCGCGCCAGCCCCCAGAAGGTGCCGAGCAGGCCGAGAAAGATCAGCACGCTGACGATGTAGCGGGTGATGTCGCGGGCCTCGTCGAGCCGGGTGGCCACCGAATCGAGGATCGACCGTGTCGATGTCGGGTTCAGCAGCCGCCGTGCATCCTTGCCGCGCAGGAGCGCCGAGAGTGAGGCAAGAAGCCGCGGGGCGCGGGTGAATTCGTGCCCGGGGCGATCGAGCGCGAAGCCCTCGATCCAGCTCACGGCGCTGGTCAGCTGATAGACCTGCCAGAAGCAGGACAGCACGCCAACCACGAACACGGTGGTAATGAATCCGGTCAGTTCGATGTTGGCGACGAATACCGAATGTATCGGCACGTAGATCGCGGCGATCACCGCGGCGACCAGACCCAGCACGATGATCATCGCGATGATCTGCCGGATCGGTTGCGAGAACCGCGGATCGGTCTCCCGGTCCAGGATCAGGTTTCTTGCCATTCGCAGCCTCATTCATGCCCGTGCTGGACGTTACTGCCCATCACGCTAGAATCCAACCTTCACCGGCCGCCGGCAGATGTGGCAATATGCGCTGAGAAACCTTGGAAAGCATTGCAAAAGCGAAAAAACCTGCCGATGGCTTCCTCGACACTGTCCTGGAGGGGCTGATGAACCTCGATTCCTTCGACTTCGTTCTGGGATCTTCCGGCACGACCGTGCTCGTCGCGCTGCTGGTCGCGCTGATCCTGATCTTCCTGATGGTCAAGTCCGTCCCGCAGGGCGAGGAATGGACGGTGGAGCGGTTCGGCCGCTACACGCGCACGCTGCGCCCGGGCCTGAACTTCCTGATCCCGTTCTTCGACCGGGTCGGCACCAAGCTCAACATGATGGAGACGGTGCTCGACATCGACAGCCAGGAGGTGATCACCCGCGACAACGCGATGGTGCGCGCCGATGCCATCGCCTTCTACCAGGTGGTCGATGCCGCCTCGGCCGCCTACGAGGTGCGCAATCTCGAACGCGCGCTCAACAATCTGGCAATGACCAACATCCGTACCGTGATCGGCTCCATGGATCTCGACGAGGTTCTGTCGAATCGCGACGTGATCAACGGCAAGCTGCTGCAGGTGATCGACGAGGCCTCCAACCCCTGGGGCGTCAAGGTCACCCGGGTGGAGATCAAGGACCTCGCACCGCCGCCGGACATCACCGAGGCGATGGCGCGCCAGATGAAGGCCGAGCGCGAGAAGCGCGCGGAAATCCTGCAGGCCGAGGGCGAGAAGCAGTCCGCCATCCTCAAGGCCGAGGGCATCCGCGAGAGCCAGATCCGCGAGGCGGAGGGCCGCAAGGAGGCCGCCTTCCTCGATGCCGAGGCGCGTGAGCGGCTGGCGCAGGCCGAGGCGAAGGCGACCGAGATGGTCTCGCGCGCCATCGAGGCGGGATCGGTGCAGGCGGTCAACTACTTCGTGGCCCAGAAATACACCGAGGCGCTGCAGGGCATGGCCTCGGCTCCGAACGCCAAGACCATCCTGATGCCGCTGGAGGCCGGCAGCCTGATCGGCTCGGTCGCCGGCATCGCCGAGATCGCCCGCGAGGCGATGAAGGGCCGGGAGGGCTGAAGGATGGCACGGACGGGTGAAACGCGACGCCGTCGGCTGCCCGGCCGGGCGGGGTAGCGGCGCATGGAGTTCTTTGGTTTTCTCGACGGCATCTCGCCCTGGTGGTGGCTGGCGCTGGGCGGCGCGCTGGCGGGTCTGGAGATGCTGGCCGCCTCCTTCGTGGTGATCTGGCCGGGGCTGGCCGCGATGATCATGGCGGTGCTGCTGTGGATCTTTCCGACGATGTCGGGCGAGGTGCAGGTGGCGAGCTTTGCCGCGCTGGCGGTCGGCCTGACCTTCGGCGGGCGCTGGCTGGTCCGCCGCTACGGCCAGCCGGAAAGCGAGGCGCCCGATCTCAACCGCCGCGCCCGCCGCCTGATCGGGCGCAGCGGCAAGGTGCTTTCGGTCGAACCGGGCGGCTATGCGCGGGTCGAGATCGGCGGCGTGCCATGGTCGGCGCGGGTGGTCGAGGGCAATGCCGAGATCGGCGCCGGGGTCGAGGTGACCGGTGCCGAGGGGATGACGCTGCTGGTGCGCATCAGCAGCTGAACCGCCGCATCCCGGCCCGCGCCGGGGGTTGCCAGCCGCCGGCCGTGACCGCATAGTGCGCCGGGGTCCGCAGCGGGGGGCTGAGCGGTGGCCGCAACTGGCATGGGCACGATCCGGCGCCTGGTCGGGATGGTCGTGGCCTTCACGCTCCTGGCCGGCGGGCCGACCGTCGCGCAGGAGGCCTGCAGCCTCTATGCCGTCCGGCCCGGCGACACGCTGCGCAAGATCGTCCGCCGTGCCTATGGCACCGACGATTTCACCGCCCTTTACGAGGCCAATCGTGACGTGATCGGCCCCTCGCCCAACCGGATCGAGCGCGGGACGGTGCTGCGCCTGCCCTGTGCCGATGGCTCGCTGCCGCCCTGGCCCGCGACGCCGGAGCGGGCGGTGACGATCTCGCCCGAGGCCGACCCCCTCGCCCCGACGCCGCCCGCCGCGCTGCCGCCCGCCAGCGAAACCGCGGCCGAGGCCGCCACGAACGACCTGCTCGACATCGCGGTCCTGCCCGGCCTGCCGCCCTTCGGCGCCGAGGGCCCCGACCGGCCGGGGCTGGCGGCCGAACTCGTCATGCGCATTCTGGACACGCGCGCGGTGCCGGTCCGCTACCGCATCAGGATCGCGGAAAGCGCCGCAGCGGCATTCGACGCCGACCCAGCCAACCCCGCCGACCCGCCGGGGCTGATCCTGCCCTGGTTCCGCCCCGACTGTGCATCGCCCATCGACGCCGCCCTGCCGCGGAGACTGTGCGCCGGCTACGACTTCTCGCCCCCGCTCTACACCGTCGAGGTGGCGTTCATGGTGCCCCGGCGCTCGCGCCTGCTGCGCGCGCGCTCGCCGGTCCGCCTGGCGGGGGTGAGGCTGTGTGTGCCCGAGGGCTATGTCGGCCCCGATCCGCTGCGCGACGGGCTGGTGCCGGCCAGCGTACGGGTTGCGCGCGAGCAATCGGCCGAGGGCTGCCTGGCCGCGTTGAGGGCGGGGCGCGCCGATGTCATCCTCGCCAATCCCGGCCTTCTGCCGGACGGTGCGGAGGTAGAACCGATCCCGGCGCTTTCCGGCCCGCAGGCGC
>RFIR01000225.1 GCA_003695135.1 Alphaproteobacteria bacterium
GCGCGCCATGATGCCGTGGATCAAGGCCGGCGCGCTGGTCGACAAGGCGAAGAACTGAGGCGCAGGAATGCCAGCGCGATGAGCGCCCAGCCGAGCGCGGCGCGCGCGTGCTCGGCCAGGCTCGGGCGCGGCGGCGAGAAGGCGAGCAGCCCGGCCAGGCGCCCCGGCCCCGGCGGGGAGCCGATGACGATCTGGTCGGGCAGGCCGGGGATGATGGCGCGGAAATAAGTGTAGTAGATCTGCGGCGAGAGCCACAGGAAGAGCCAGTAGAGCGCGAGAGAGGCAAGAAGGCGCAGGGCAAACCCGCGCCAGCCCCGCCCGCAACGCCGGTGCAGGACCCGCGCGGCGAGCAGCAGGCCCGCGGCCAGTGCGAGGCTCAGCGCGGCGAGGCCGGCGCGCTCGGCAAGACCCAGGGTCCAGAAACTGTCGCCGGGATAGATCTCCACCGCCTCAGCGGCGCCGGGCGGCAAGCCAGCCATCGAGGCTCCAGCGGTCGCGATGGCGCAGCAGCCACAGCGCGATCATCGCCGCCAGCGCGGCCAGCGCCACGGTGACATTGCGGTTGACCGGAAAGCCCTTGTCGTTGATCTCGAAGGGGGCGAGGTATTTCGGCCACTGGCGGTAGACGGTGTAGGCGTGCATCAGCGCCAGCGCGCCATAGCTCCATGTCCGCAGCGCGCCGGCGAAGACGAGAAGGCAGACCAGCACCTGAATGCCGGCGATCACGTAGATCTGGGTCAGGCTGATATCGACCTTGTCGATCCATTTCGCCAGCTGCTGGTATTGCTGCGGTGCAAGAAACTTGTTCACCGCCCAGACGAAGATGAACCAGGCGCAGCCCAGCCGCAGGATCAGGAGCGCCAGCGCCTCCCTCCGTTCCATCGCCTTCGGCGTCATGCAATCCCCCCGCCCGTCCCTGACCGGCATCCGGTCTAGCCCGATGCGGCCGTGAACGCCAAGGCAGGGGCGGAACGCTCACGCGCTGTTGACCGCAACCGGTTCGGCCGGGGCCGAAAATGCGGCAGGCGGGAGGATGACATCCTTCCCGCCTGCCGGATCGGTTCGATTGCGGCCAGTTTCGGCCTCAGAGTTCGCGGGCATCGCGCCCCTTCGCCGCCTCCATGGCAATGAAGGGGATACGCTCGCGGGCAATGCCCAGATCCTCGAGGTCGCGGTCGCCGAGATCGTTGAGCTGGCGCGCGATGCGCGACGCCCTCACCGAGATCGAGATGTCCTGCAGGAAGGATGAGATCCCGGCCTCGACCCGATAGATCAGGCGGGAAACGCCACCCTGCAGTGCTGTGAGTTCCGACATGACAGATTCCTTTCGTTCAACCTGGCCTCCCGAGCCCGTACCGATTGCACCCCTCGGGCCGGCACGGTCGTTGTTCCGGGGTGGAAGTTATTGCTGCAATGCAGCGCGAACAAGATGCTGCAGTGCAAAACAGAAATGCATTCCCTGCATGGCCGAGCGCGCGCCCCGCGCCGGCGACATGGCGTCGCCAGGCCGGCGCTCGAGCTGAAGCCTTCCCTGCCGGACGGTCATGCACATGGGCATGACGAAGCATCCGGGGCCCGATCCGGGCGTTGCGCTCGGGCGCCGCGAAATGCGGCGCCGATGACGATTGCCTTAATTTCACTGTTGATTGTAAAATATTGATTGCAAATTTATTTTCTAATTATTTAATGCGCGCGCAGATTTGATTGGTTTGAAAATTGGCACATTCAGGATGCCTGTCTACATCCGGGTTTCGCAGGGGGTCTCTTGTAGAGACCCCTGCGAAACTCCACTGACCAGACCCTGTCGCTTCGCCTGGGCGCCGCGAAATGCGGCGCCAGCGAAGTTTGCTCCTGATTTTCACTTATTTAGAAAATATTGATTTGGGAATTATTTTCTAATTACTTTATACGCGCGCAGTACACGTTGGCAGAAAACGCGTCTCGCCCGGGATGCCCGGTCGTGCCGGAGTTTCGCAGGGCTCTCTTGTAATTACTTTATGCACGCGCGAGTTTGATCCATCAGAACCCTTGTGCATTCAAGATGTCCGCCTGCAGCCGGTTGGCTCGCGGCTTCGCTCAGTCGAAGCGCGGCGGGCGCTTTTCCAGAAAGGCACGCACCCCCTCGGCCAGATCGTCGGAGGCAAAGCTGGCGTCGAACAGCGCACGCAGCTCCGGCGTCTCGGCGGGGATGCCTTGGGCGATCGCGCCGATCATGCGCTTGGCCGCATGGATCGAGACCGGGGACAGGGCCGCAATCCCCGCCGCGTACTCCGTCGCCGCGGTCAGAAGTTCCGCCTCGTCCAGCACACGGTCGACCAGGCCGAAGCCGAGTGCCTCGGCCGCCGGCACCGGCCGGGCGGAGAAGACGAGGTCGCTGGCCCGCGCCGGCCCCACCAGCTGCACCAGCCGCTGCAGATCGGCAAAGGGATAGGCCAGCCCCAGCCGCGCCGGCGGAATGGCGAAGCGTGCGCCGGCGGCGGCAAGGCGCAGATCGCAGGACAGCGCCAGCGCGCAGCCGCCGCCGACGCAGGCGCCGAAGATCACCGCGATGGTGGGGCAGGCGATGGCGCGGATCGCCGCCTGCCCCGCGCGCACCAGATCGTTGTAGCGCCGCGCAGCCGCCGCATCGGAATAGACCCGGGGAAACTCGGCGATGTCGGCGCCGCCGGAGAAGGCGCGCTCGCCCGCCCCGCGGACCAGCACCGCCCGGATCGTCCCGTCGCCGCCGATGCGCGCGGCAATCTCGGGCAGCGCTGCCCACATCGCCGCGGTCAGCGCGTTGCGCGCCTGGGGCCGGTTGAGCGTGACGGTGGCGATGCGCCCGGCGCTCTCAAGCAGGATCGTGCCATCGGCAAATGTCTCGTCGGCCATCGCCTTACCGCCCCACCGCATAGGCCTGCATCAGCCGCGGCGTGGCGGCGGCCTTGAGAATGCCGTCCGCCTCGCGCCGCGCAGCCGTCAGCCTTCCGACCGACCACGGCTCGGCCACCTCCAGCCGGTGGCCGCGCCCGCGCAGCTCCTCCAGCACCGCCTCGCCGAAGCGGCTTTCGGCCATCAGATGCCCCGGCCGGGCCCGGCGCGGCCAGAACGAGCCCTGCGCATGGGCGGTGTGAAACAGCGGCGCGTCGATCGCCTCCTGCAGGTTCTGCCCGTGATCGACGATGCGCAAAAACAGGATCAGCTGCCACTGGTCCTGCTGGTCGCCGCCCGGCGTGCCGAAGGCAAGGCTAGGCCGCGCACCGTCCGGCCCGGCCAGCGAGGGCGTCAGCGTGGTGCGCGGCCGCTTCCCCGGCGCCAGCGCGGAGGGGCTGGTCTCGTCGAGCCAGAACATCTGCGCGCGGGTGTTGAGCGGCACGCCCAGCCCCGGCACCACCGGCGAGGATTGCAGCCAGCCGCCCGAAGGCGTGGCCGAGACGATGTTGCCCCAGCGGTCGATCACGTCGAGATGCACGGTATCGCCGCGCCGCTCGGCCAGATGCGCCATGGTCGGCTCGCCGGTGCCGGCCGCATCCCCGGGCGCGCTGCTGGCCGAGGCGCGCGCCACCGCCCGGTCGGCCAGCGCCTCGCGTCCCGGCAGCCTTCCGGGCCGCTGTTCCATGGATGCCCGATCGCTGATCAGCGCGCGGCGGCTTTCGGCATAGGCGCGCGACAGGAGCGTCCCGGCGGGGATGTCGGCGCAGTCGGGATCGCCGTAATGCGCCTCGCGATCGGCCATGACCAGCTTCAGCGTCTCGGTGACCAGATGCACGAAATCCGCGCCTTGGGGATCGAGCGCGGCGACATCGAAGCCTTCGAGGATGCGCAGCGCCTGCAGCAGCATCGGCCCCTGCCCCCAGAAGCCGGTCTTGAACACGCGCCAGCCGCGATAGGCAACCGAGAGCGGCGCCTCGATGCCGGCCTGCCAGCGCGCCATGTCCTCGGCTGACAGCACGCCGCGCCGGCGGCGGCCTGTGGCGTCGCGCAGCGCGGTGTTCTGCGCGAAATCCCCGATCGTCTCGGCCACGAAGCCGCGATAGAAGGCCGCGCGCGCCGCCTCGATCTGCGCCTCGCGGCCATGTGCGGCCTCGGCCTCGGCCAGAAGACGGGTCCAGAAGGCGGCAAGATCGGGGTTGCGGAACCGCGCCCCGGGCTGCGGCGCCTGCCCGCCCGGCAGCCAGACCGCGGCCGAGCTCGGCCATTCCTCGGCAAAGAACCCGGCCATGCCGGCAATCACCCCGGCCGCGGAGGCGAGCAACGGATGGCCATCCGCGGCGTAGCCGATTGCCGGCTCCATGACGTCGCGCAGCGGCAGGGTGCCGAAATCGCGCAAGAGGATCATCCAGGCATCGAAGGCGCCGGGCACCACTGCCGCCAGAAGCCCCGATCCCGGCACCTCCGACAGCCCCTCGGCGCGGTAATGGGCGATGGTGGCCGCCGCCGGGGCCACGCCCTGCCCGCAGATGACCACCGGGTTGTCCTGATGCGCGGCGCAGGCCAGGATCGGCACCTCGCCCAGAGGGCCGTTCAGATGCGGCTCGACCACGTTGAGCGTGAAGCCCATGGCGACCGCGGCATCGAAGGCGTTGCCGCCCGCCTCGAGGATGCGCATGCCCACGGCGGAGGCGATCCAGTGGGTGGAGGTCGCGACCCCGAATGTGCCGGCGATCTCCGGCCGCGTGGTAAACCGCATCTGTCGCCCTTCCGCCCCGGCCATGGACCCGCCATGCCTCGGTCCATCCGTCGGTCAATCTGCACGCGCCGGGACCGGTTGGGCAAGGGCGATCGGGCAAGCGGGCCGGGGCGCAATCCCGCCGTCGCACCGAAACGACCGATCATGCCAGACGCGCACAGATGCCCGCCCGGATGAGAGCCCGGCGAAACCCTGCTTGCCAGACCCGGGCGCTGCGCCTGGGCGGAGGCGAAATGCGGCGCTGGCGACGTTCGCGCTGATTCTCAGCTATTAGGCTCAGGACTCATAACCAGAATATGACGGTGGCTGCAATGCAGATGGCGCTCATATAGGCATGGGCGCTTCGGTCGTAGCGGGTTGCGATACGCCGCCAATCCTTGA
>RFIR01000226.1 GCA_003695135.1 Alphaproteobacteria bacterium
CGCGCGCCTTCGGTCTTCAGCGCCGGGTCGAGCGGCGGCATGTCGCGGCCCAGCTCGATGATGTAGCGGTAGCGGTCCTCCCAGTCCTCCAGGAAGTCGAAATCCGCCTTCACATCCTCGAAGCTCGTGGTCACGCGCGCCGCCCCGTCCGTCACGATGCCCTCCCATTTAACTGCTCAGCTCGGGAATGTGTATCGTGACGAAGCGGGATGCGCGAGCGGAGATTGCCGCCCCGCCCGCGTCGGGGACGGCTCAGGCCATGACGGAAGGCTCGGGTGCCAGTACCGATTCCACCCAGCCCAGCGCCTCCTCGGCGGTGGCGCGATGTTCGACATCCTTCAGCTTCGGGCGGCGCAGCATCACCACCGGGATGTCGAGCGCGCGCGCGGCCAGCAGCTTCGGCCAGCCGCCGGTGCCGCCGAGATTCCGCGTCACCAGCACGTCGATCTGGTGCTTGCGCATCAGCGCGGTCTCGCTGACCACCGAGACCTCGGCGCTGGCGGTCAGCAGCCGGCCGAAGCCGATATCGGGCCTGCGCCCGCCCTCGGGCACGCGGAATACCACCGTGCGGCCGCGCAGCCGGGAAAAGGGCTCGATCTGGTCGCTGCCGAGGCAGACGAAGGGGCGCTGGTAACCCGCGCGCATCACCTCGGACACCGCCGCGCGCGGGGTGTCGACCGGGATCCAGCGGTCCGAGGCGCCCGGGCGCCACGGCTCGCGCAGAAGGCGCAGGCAGGGCAGGCCGAGTTCGGCCGCCACCTCGGCGCAGACCTCCGCGAAGCGGGCAGAGTAGGGATGTGCCGCCACCACAACCGCCGAGACGCCGCGCATCAGGTCGGTGAGGTCGCTGCGCCGTTCCAGCATCAGATGCAGCGCCGGCTGCGTCAGCGTCTCGTTCCTGAGATTGGGGGGACGAACCAGAATCGTGTCGATTCCGTGGCGATCGCGGAGCATTCCGGTCAGTTCCTCGCCCTCCCGCATGCCACCCAGGACGAGAACCTTCTTGGAATTCAGTGTCATCATACGCCTGACTCTTTCAATTACACAGTCGAGAGTTTATCGAAAATTTTCGTCATCGTCTGCGGACCGGAGGTTGCAATGAAGCGGCGTTTTGGCCCCATTCTTGCCATATTTGCACTTGCAGGTTGCAGTGTCGGCGCCACGCTCGACAGTCTCAACCCGTTTTCGGGCAGCGAGAGCGAATCGCCGGCACAAGCCGTGCCGGTGGCGCCGCTCTATGAGCGGATCGACCGGGTCGAGACGGTGGAGATCGGCAAGGCCTATCGCGGCATCATCGTGCAGACGCGGGGGCTGAGCCGGCGCGAGGGCTATTTCGCCGCCAGGCTGCGTCTGCTCAATGACGGCAAGCCGGGCGAAGACGGCATGATCGAGCTCGAATTTCTTGCCCGGCCGCCCAGCGCAGCCACCCCGCCGCCGGGGCCGGATGCGGTGGCGACATTCCCGCTGACCGCGGCGCAGTATCTGCGCGCCGAACAGCTGGACGGCGCGAAGGGGCTGCGGGTGGTTGCGCGCGACAATGCGCTCACGCAGGCTTTCTGACCTGTCCGCCGGCGCCGGCTGTGGCCTTTGGCGCAGCCACGGGCCGTCCGTCCTCCAGTTCGACCAGCTCCACCCCGCGGCGCGAGGCGGTCAGCGCGATCTCGCCAGCGCACAGCCGCTCGGCATCGGCGCCGAACACCTCGCGCCGCCAGCCCGAAAGCGCCGGCACGCCCTCATGCTGCCCGGCCGCGATCATCTCGAGATCGGCGGCCGAGGCGATCAGCCGCGGCGCCACGCCCGAGGCCTCGGCCTTGGCCTTGAGCAGCACGCGCAGAAGATCGCCCAGCGCCGGGTCCTTGTGCCGGGACCGGTCGGGTGCAGGCAGACGGGGCATCTGATCCGGCGGGCAGGACAGCCCTTCCTGCACCGCGGCGAGGATCGCCTCCATGGTCTCGCGCTTGCGCCCCTCGCGCATCAAGAGCCGCGAGCGCGAAAGTTCCTCGATGCTGGTGGGCCGGTTCGAGGCGATCTCCAGCAGCGCATCGTCCTTCAGGATGCGGTTGCGCGGCACGTCGCGCGCCTGCGCGGTGCGCTCGCGCCATGCCGCCAGCGCGCGCACCACGGCGAGAAATTTCGGCGCATGCGACCGGGTCCTGAGCCGGCGCCACGCCTCCTCGGGTTCGACGCGATAGGCCGCCTCGTCGGTGAGCCGTGCCATTTCCTCGGCCACCCAGGCCGTGCGGCCGGTGCGTTCAAGCTGGGCGTCGAGCTTGCGGTAGATCACCCGCAGATGGGTGACATCGGCCAGCGCATAGCGCAGCTGCTTCTCGCTCAGCGGGCGCCGCGACCAGTCGGTGAAGCGCGCCGACTTGTCGAGCTCGGCCTTCGCCACCCGCCGCACCAGCGTCTCGTACCCCGCCTGGTCGCCCAGCCCGCAGACCATGGCGGCGATCTGGGTATCGAAGACCGGCGCCGGCAGGTGGCCGTCGAGCTGGTAGAAGATCTCCAGATCCTGGCGCGCGGCGTGAAAGACCTTGGTGACACCGGGATTGCGCATCAGCGCCAGCAGCGGCTCGAGATCGAGCTCGCCCGCCAGCGGGTCGATGATCGCCGCCGAGGCGTCGTCCTCGCCCGGCATCGCGATCTGGACCAGGCAAAGCTGGGCGTAATAGGTACGCTCGCGCAGGAATTCGGTATCGACGGTGATCCAGGGCTGGGAGGCGCATTCCGAACAGAAACGTGCCAGTTCGTCTTGCGTCGTTATGATGCGCATGGGCGGGTCCGGGTTTCGCCTGAATGAAGCGGCGTGGGGTCGGGCGTGTATGCACCCTGATCCCGCGCTCTGCAAGCGCATGGGCAGGAAGGGGAGGCAATGCGGAACGGGGATTCGGCGAGGCATGAGCGCGGAGAGGGTCGTCGCCGGCCGTCGCCGCGGCGCCGGTTCGGGGCGCTCTGAAATGGAGCCGGCGCAGATCGTGGCCATGCTGGGGCTCGCCCCGCATCCCGAGGGCGGCTGGTTCCGCGAGACCTGGCGCGGCGGCACCGGGCCGGGCGACCGGGCGGCGGGGACGGCGATCTATTTCCTGCTCGAGGCGCATCAGCGCTCGCACTGGCACCGGGTGGATGCCACCGAGATCTGGCACTGGTATGGCGGGGCGGTGCTGGAATTGCGCATCGCCGGGGCGGACGCGGCGCCGGTGCAGCTGCTCGGCCCCGATCTGGCCGCCGGGCAGGCGCCGCAGCGCATCGTGCCCGCCCATGCCTGGCAGAGCGCGCGCCCGCTGGGCGGCTGGGTGCTGGTGGGCTGCACGGTCAGCCCGGCCTTCGAATTCGCCGGCTTCGAGCTTGCCCCGCCGGGCTGGTCGCCGCAGGCGGGCGGGGATTGAGGACGCGCGCGGGCGGCGATACAC
>RFIR01000227.1 GCA_003695135.1 Alphaproteobacteria bacterium
CAATCAGCTCTTCCTTGCTCAGGGCTCGAAGCTCGTCGCGATTCATCCCAATCGTGAATCACGCCACCGCGCTCAGCGCAAGGGGGGGTGGGTAATTACATGACCAGCGCCGCATTTCGCCTCCGCCCAGGCGAAGCGACGGGTCTGGGCAGCGGAGTTTCGCAGTGGTCTCTTCTATTTACGGCCGCCCAACCATGATCCCTGCAAAGCCTTGTGTTGTTCGAGAATCCGCCTGCATCCATCTATTGCAGGGGTATTCCAGTCATTGCACCTGCGCGAGGATTTTCGTCTGGCCGTATGGCGCATTCGCCTTCAGCTCTGCCGAACGCGCCTCGACGGCTGCCGGGCGATCATCTGCCAGGGCCGTGCGGATCGTCCGCGCCAACCACCCCGGAACCATCACCTCGCTCACGGCACGAAGCCGGGCGGCGGTCAGTGATTTGGGCGGCTGGTATGACAGGGCGCCCGCGGCGCACGCGCAGCGATACCGCGCGGTCCTCGGGCGTGCAGGGAATTCACACCCCCAGCTTCTGGCGCACCGCCTCGATGTCCATCCAGTCCCAGATCGCCTCGTGGCTGCCGGTGAACTCCCAGGCCCAGCGGTCGCCGGCGTCCTCGCCCACGAACTTGCGGTAGACCTCACGCATCTTCGCGGCACTGGGAACGTCGGAGATCAGGCAGACATTGCTCATCTCGTCCCACTGATCGGAATAGAGCGCCGAACGCTGGCTGCCGAAGCTGAACACCGGCTCGATGCCACGCTCTGCGAGGATCCGGGCGACGATATAGTCCTCGTAGAGCGAGGACCGCATGCGATCGGCCTGCTTGACCAGCAGGTAGCGCGCCTTGCGGCTGAGCATGTAGCCATACTGCCCGCCGACCCAGTTGAAGCCCGGTTCGCGGAAATAGGGCACCAGATCGAGCTGCTCGTTGTGGCACTTGCCCAGATGCCAGTCGATGCCGGCATTGTCGCCACCGGCAAAGCCGCCGCCGACATAGTCGTATTTCGAATATTCCGCCGCCTGAAAGCGGTAGGGATCGAAGACGCAGTCATCGTCGATCTTCATGAAATAATCGACATTCATCACACTCATCGAATATTCGATTGCCGCCAGAACCTTGCTGGCGAGGAATTCATAGCTGTCGGGACAGTTGACGTAGAGCACGTCGCCGATCAGCTGCGTCGGCTGGGCGGGGCGGCCGATGATGAAATAATGCGGAATTCCGAGCCGATCGAGATCGTGCCCCCAGCTTTCGCGGATCACCCGCTGTCGGTCGGCATTCTTCTGGCATGACAGGATGAACACCGCATATTCGTTCTGCGGTACCGCCTCGGCCGGATGCAGGGTCTTGGTCTTTCTGGCGTGGATCTTCGGCCGCGCGCGGAAGCGCTTGTCGAAATGATGCGACAGCTCGATCTCCTGCGCTGAAAGCGGCGTTTCGGCCAGCCCCGCATCGGTCAGCGAGGCGATTTCCCTGAACCGCTCGGGCAGACGGCCGGACTTGCGGAACGTCGCCACGATCTCCTGACGTTCGGCATCGCGCCGGTCCTCGGTGAACAGCCCGCGATCGTCGAACTCGGTGCCGTCCAGCCGGAAGATCTCCAGATAGACCGGCTTGCGGTAGAACAGCTTCTGCGCCCGGTAGAGGCTGCGCTGGTCGATCTCCTCCCAGGGCGGCAGGTTCACCCACTGGGTGCCGTGCTGCAGCGAGAACGCCCTGAATTCGGCGTGACGCGATTCACGGTCGACCCACAGCCGGCTGCCATCTGTATAGACTTCCAGCCCGCTGAACCACAGCGCGAAATTGTCCGCCCGCGTGCGCAGGCTGTAAAGGCCGATCATCTCGGCCAGGTTCTGGCGGATGGCGATGTAGTCAGCATCCCACTTGACGAAGTTCATCCGGCCCGATTGCGCCAGGCACCAGTTGTAGAAATGCCCCAGCGTGTTCGATCCGCCCGACAGAACCTCGCGGGCATGAGCTGCCCCGACCTTCGGCAGCCTGTGGGGATAGCTGAAGGTCTTCAGCTCGAAGATGCCCGATTTGAGCTTTTCCGCGATCAGCCCGGTGCCGTCCTCCGAGGCGTTGTCGACAAACACGATCTCGTCGCCCAGCCCGGCGATGGAGCGGATGCAGGCCTCGACGGTGCGCGCCTCGTTGCGGGCGCGGATGATGAAGGAAAGCCCCGGCTCCAGCACGCCCGGCTCGCTCTTCGCCCGCAGCTTCGCATTGCCGCAGGGAAAACCGGACGGCTTTTCGTAGAGCCGCCAGCCGCGCAGCTCGGCCGAATCCTCGGCCGCCTCGGCTCCGCGGACGACCGTGCCTTCCAGCCAGATCCGGCAGGTTCCCAGCGTGTGGGCATCGGTCCAGTCGACATTCTCCGTCCCGCCCGGATGCCGCAGCACGATGCGGCCGGACTCGAAGGTCTCGACCGTGACGTTGATGGTATCGGCCGGGTTGCCCTCCTTCGGCGTCCAGAGGAGCTTTTCCTCCTGCCATTCGCCGCCGGTCAGCCGGTTGAGGATCAGCCCGCCGCGAAAGGGTCGGTAGTCGACATGGATCAGGATCTCGCCGGCGCGTTCCTGAAAGTTGACCTTGGCAGTGGCATCGGCATCCCTGCAGGTCAGATCGAAGGACCACCGCATCCGCAACTCCCCGAAAACGCGGCCAGACCGGCCGGGCGGGACCCTAGAGCGGCGCCCGGCAGGCGTCAACGCCGGCAAAAGGGGAAGCGCCCGCAAACCGGTTGCGGGCGCCCCATCCTTCGCCGGAGTGACGGCGGTCAGTAGAGATCGACGCGGAACTTCGACCGGCTCCATGCGGTGCGCGCGAGGAACAGCAACCGGTCCAGCGGCTTGTCGGGCACGCTCTGCCCCTCGGCCGCGGCGATCCGCGCCAGCGCGGCCGCGTCATCAGCACCGAAGCTGCCATCGCCCGCGACCTCCTCGCCCAGCTCGTCGAGAAGCCGCTCGGCCGCCGCGTCGACAAAGCGTTGCGGCATCTGCGTCAGCAGGTCCATCGCATCGGCCTTGGCGCGCGCGTTGCGCAGGCTGGCCGCGCGGGCGGCGCGCAGCGTGGCGTCGACGAGGTCATAGCCCTCGGGGTTTTCGGTCGCGATCAGCCAGGCCGCATCGGCGCCCGCAACCGCGTTGCCGCGGCTGAGCGCGACATCGAACCAGCGCAGGGCGAGCGCGATGTCGGGTCCGCCACCGATCTTGCCTTCGGCATAGAGACGCGCCAGCCGCACCGGCGCATCGGGATGCCCGCCCAGCGCCGCCTTGCGGTACCACTCGGCAGCGGTATCGAAATCCGGGGTCGCACCGCCCAGGCCACGCTCATAGACCAGGCCCAGATTGTGATAGCCGTAGATGTCGCCTCGCGCCGCCGATTCGCGCAAATAACGCAGCCCGCGCTGGGGCTCGTAATGGTCCGAATTCTCGTCGAGGAAGAAATAGCCCAACTCGTTCATCGCGAAGGTATGACCGACCTCCAGCGCCCGGTTGAGCAGGTCGAAGCCCATGCTGCGCAGCTGATCATTATCGGAATAGCGCAGAAGCTGCTTGCCGAGGCCGTAGAAGGCATAGGGATCACCGCGGCGCACGCCCTCGTAGTAGAATTCATAGGCCGCCTCGTCGGCCGCGACCTGATCGCGCCCGCCCTCGATCGCTGCCGCGGCGCCGGTCAGATAGCCAAGCTGATACCAGGCGCGGGTATAGCCCAGATCCTGCGCCCGTTTCAGCGAGGCGCGCGCCGCGTCATACTGTTTCAGCGCAATCTGGGCACGGGCGAGCTGATAGTGGAACCGCCCGTTTTCCGGATCGGAGGCGACCGCCCGCTGACAGGCCGCCAGCGCCGCGTCGGGCTCGATCTCGTTGGCATAGCGGGCGATGCCGGTGCCTTCGGGATCGAGATGATCGCCGGCCTGCCAGTCGCATTCGTCCGGTGTCAGCGTCAGCTGGACACGGAGCGGCGCCCGGCCACCGATTTCAAGCGCGAATTCCTCGGTCGTGCGGTGATCGGTGGGTGCGGTGCGGGCCGCAACCTCCTCGTGACGCGGTTCATAGAGCAGCTTGGCCAGGTCGCCCGCCGCGATCGACTCGCCGTGATAGGCCAGCAATTCGCCCGACGGCAGCAGCCGCGCCAGCCGGCCGCGTGCGCCGGCCGGGCTCAGCCGCAGCGTCTGTCCCGGCTGCAGCTCCAGCGCTTCCTGCAGCGCACTGCCCAGCGCCACCCGCCGCTCCAGCCGCGCCGACAGCTCCAGCGTGCCTTCCGGATCGGTCCCGGCCAGCGAGGCCGAGGTCAGGCGCAGCCTTCGGGTGACCGACCGACGCTCCTCGCGCAGCCGCGCAACCTCGGCCGCGGCCACGGTCCGGTTGCGTGCAAAGCGGAAATCCTCGATCAGCGTCGAGCTTTCCCAGGGCACCTGCCGGCCCTCGGTCGCCGAATAGACCTTGCGGCGAACATCATCGAGAATCGCCCGGATCGCTTCGGAGGGCTGGGTCGTGGCCGCATCGACCAGGGCCAGGGTATAGGGGCTGTTGGTGCCGTCACCGTCCAGCGCCAGCGCGCCGGGCGAGGTCGAGAAGGCCAGGAGCGTGTTCACCGGTGCCGACATGGGCGAGAATCCCGCTTCGGTGGGCATCGGCGTGCTGTAGAGCCCGGCGATCGCCATGCCGTCGGCAAAGGGATTGTTGCGGCACGAATCCAGTATAACCACCTGCAGCCGCGCCCGCGCGCCGAGAATGGCGACGAGGCTGTCGAGCGTCACCGTCTCGAAGGCCACGTCGCGCGGCTGGCTCAGATCGCCGTCCACCGGGACGAGGTAGTTGCGCTGGCCGATCTGGAAGCCGTGACCGGCATAATAGAACAGCACCTCCGAATCCTGCTCGATCTCGAACAGGGCCTGGCGCAGCAGCCCCTCGAAGCCGAGCCTGTCGAGGTCGTAGCGCTCGATCACCGTGAAGCCCTGGGCGCGCAGGAATCCGGCGACCAGCCCGGCATCGGCGCGGGCGTTGGGCAGATCGGGGGCGTGTTGATACTCGCTGTTGCCCACCACGATGGCATAGCGCTGGGCCGCCGCGTATTCCGCAGTACGATTGGCGTTGTCGCTGCCGCGCAGATCGGCCGGTTTCAGCTCTCCGATGGCCGGAACGATCACCGCCCCGGCCTCACCTGCCCCGAGGCCCAGGCACGCCCCGGCCACGGCCAGGGCGCATGCGAATCGTCTTGCCGGAATCAGCATCCGCATTCTCCCGTCGCGATCAGTTCCAGCCGCCACCGCTGGAATCGGAATCGGATTCGCTATCCGCTGCCGGGGTCCGGCGGGTGAAGGTCGGGGTTTCCGTTGCGGTCGGCGTCTCGGTCGGGGTGTTGGTCACGGTCGGCGCCTGGTTGCGCACCGGGGTGTTCGCCGGCGCCTTGCGCTGGGCCAGGCGGTTGACCGGGCGATTGGCGATCCGCAGACCCTGACGGCGCGCATCGGCGTTCAGCGCCCGCAGCAGTCTGCGCGTCACGCGGCCATCGACCCGGAACTCGCGATCGCGCTGATAGGCGCGGATCGCGCGCCGCGTCTGCTGGCCGATCACCCCGTCGGCCGCTCCGGCGCCGTAGCCAAGCGCATTGAGGATCTTCTGGATGCGCTGGCGCTGGCGGGTACTGAGGGCCTCGTCACGGGTCTCGACCGTGTTTGCGGCAATCTGGTTGACATAGCCGCGCTTGGGCTGGTTTGCCGCGGGCGGCGCGGCGCAACCGGCAAGCGCGACGATCACCGCGGTCGCGGAAACCAGTCCGGTGATGGGGCTCGAACGGCGAGGGGCCATCGGAAGTTCCTCTCTGAGGGCAAGGTTTTCGCTCGTAGTTATGCGACATTCTAGCACGGGTCGATGCCGATGTCGCCTCCACCCGATGCAGGGGAGGTTCCGGGTGATGGGCGGCATGGGCCGGCCGTGCATGGCGCTCAGATGGGAAGGCAGGCGTCGTCCCCCTGTGTGCCGGATCACAATCCGGTCACATCGGGGTGAAAACGCGACCCGGTTCAGCCCTTCAGCCGATCCATCACGTTCTCGTCCCGGCGATTCGCGACCACCTTCGCCACCGCCTCCAGCGAGCTGTCGATCTGTTCCGGACGGTGTTCGGAGGTCAGGAAGAACCGCAGCCGCGCCTGCTTGTCCGGCACCGCCGGGGCGATGATCGGCAGCGCGTTGACCCCCTCGCGCATCAGATCGTCGGCGAT
This sequence comes from Alphaproteobacteria bacterium, assembly GCA_003695135.1. Classification (GTDB taxonomy): domain Bacteria; phylum Pseudomonadota; class Alphaproteobacteria; order Rhodobacterales; family Rhodobacteraceae; genus J013. The sequence goes on from RFIR01000227.1 coordinate 6,233, forward strand.
CACCGCGGTGCGGAAACTGTCGCCGATGATGATCGGCGTGACCGCAAGCCCCTGCGACAACCCGGTATCGAGCTCCAGCTCGCGCGCCCGTTCCAGGAAATGCCGGCCGTTCCGCTGCAGCCGCGCCACCCTTTCGGGCTCGCGCAGCATCACCTTCAGCGCCGCGCGCGCGGCGGCGGCCAGCGGCGCGGCCATGCCGACCGAGAACACGAATCCCGGCGCCATGTAGCGCAGGATCTCCACCAGGGCGCGCGAGCCGGCGATGTAGCCGCCGCAGCTCGACAGGGTCTTGGACAGCGTGCCCATCCAGATCTCGACCGCGTGCGGATCGACGCCCTGCGCCTCGGCCACGCCGCGCCCGGTCTCGCCCATCACGCCCAGCGAATGCGCCTCGTCGACCAGCAGCCAGGCGTCGTGGCGGTTCTTCACCTCTATGAACCGCGCCAGATCCGGCGCGTCCCCGTCCATCGAATAGAGGCCCTCGACCGCGATCAGCACCCGCTCGTACTGCCGCCGCGTCCGGCGCAGGGTCTCGTCCACCCACGCCCAGTCATTGTGCGGAAAGCTGACGCGCTGGGCGCCCGACAGGCGCACACCCTCCGAGATCGAGTTGTGGATCAGGCTGTCGACCAGAACCAGATCCTTCGGCCCCGTCAGCGTGCCGATGGTGGTGACGTTGGTCGCATGGCCCGAGACCATGACGATGCAGTCCTCGGTGCCCAGCACCGCCGCCAGATCCTCCTCCAGCGGGCGGTGATAGGGATGCTCGCCGCCCACCAGCCGGCTGGCCCCGGCCGAGATGCCCCATTCGTCGATCGCCTGCCGCGCGGCGGCCCGCACCTCCGGGTGGTCGTTGAGGCCGAGATAGTTGTAGGAGGCGAAGTTCACGCAGCGATGATTGCCGATCACCGTGGTGGTGGCATCCACCGTCTGGTGATTGCGGAAGAACGGGCTTTCCAGCTCGGCAACCTCGGCGACGGCCCGGGTCAGCCGCACCTGCCGGTGGGCCGGCAGGGCCGAGAAGTCGAAGCTGCCCGAGGCGCGCGCGCCCGGCACCGGCGCCGATACCGGCCGGTCGGTTTCCCTGCCGCGCTGAAGTCGCGCGCTGCGCGCCTTGCGCAGCGAATCGAGCAGGGGGTTGTCTGCCATGCCAGCCCTCCTATCCGATCCTCTCGGCGCGTTCGGTGACGCGCTGAACGATATCCTCTTCGATGGTCTCGGTCGCTTCCCCGAGATGCTTCTCCACGATCCGGTCGCCCTCGACCACACCGGTGACCATGCCACCCTTGCCGCGCAGCTGCGCGACGATCCGCTGCGACAGCTGCACCAGCGTCATGCCGTCGCCCACCGACAGGATCGGGATGGTCACCCCCATCGATTCCTCGGCGGCGAGCTTGAGGTCCATCGCCATCAGCGAATCGAAGCCGAGCTCGGTCAGCGGCTGGTACGGGTCGATGTCGGTGACCGGCTGGCGCAGGATGCGTGCGGTCTCGACGGTCAGCGCCTCGGCGATCTTCTGCGCCGCCGCGGCATCGTCGAGCCCCTCGATCATGGCCAGCAGATCGGCCACCCCCTCGCCCATCCCGCCGCTCTCCTCCATGTCGATCCGCGCGAAGAGCGGGGTGGAGAGCAGGCGCAGATCCGCCGCCAGCGCCCGCCAGCGCATCGGCGCGACGGTCACCGCCGCCTCTTCCGGCGGGCTGGCCAACAGGCGGCCCAGCGCCTCCAGCGCCTCCTCGGCCGAAAGCAGCCGCGCGCCCAGCCGCCGGGCCAGCCGGTCGCGGGTCTCGGTGTCGCGGCTCAGATAGCCGCTGTCGCCGATCGGCCCCCAGCCGATGGCCAGCCCCGGCAGCCCGGCCTCGCGCCGGCGCGCGGCAAGGCTTTCCAGCGCGGTGTTGGCGGCGACATAGGCCAGCTGGCCGGGGTTGCCGAACAGCGTGGTGACCGAGGAGTAGAGCACGAAGTGGTCGAGCTCCAGATCGCGGGTCAGCGCATCGAGATTCTCCGCACCCCGGATCTTGGGTGCCATCACCGCCCGGATGCGCCGCCGGTCGAGATCGGCGCTCAGCGCATCGTCGAGCACCATCGCGGCATGGACCACCCCGCGCAGCGGCAGGTCGCCGGCGACGATCTCGTGCAGCAGGGTTTCCAGCGCCGCGCGATCGGTGACATCCACCGCGCGCAGCTGAAGCGCCACGCCGCTCGCACGCAGCGCCTCCAGCGCCTCCGCATCGACCTCATGCGGCGCGCCGGAGCGCGACACCAGCCACAGCGCCTCGGCCCCCTGCGCGGCAAGCCAGCGCGCCGTGGCCAGGCCGAAGCCGCCCAGCCCGCCCGCGATCAGCCAGGCGCCGCGAATCGGCTTTGCCGCGCGCTCGGTCATCGGCTGCGGCCGGGCCGGCGGACGCACGATGATCTTGCCGATATGGCGCGACTGCTGCATCAGGCGGAAGGCGTCGACCACCTCGGCCCCTTCGAGGATCTGGCAGGGCGGCGGCGCATAGCTGCCATCGGCGAAGCCCTGCGCGATCTCGGCAAGCAGCGTCTCGGCGATGTCGCGCCGTTCTTTCAGGAGCAGATCCGCATCGACGCCGAAATAGCTCAGATTGCGCCGGAACGGGCGCAGGCCGAGCCGGGTGTTGGCATAGAAATCGCGCTTGCCGAGCTCGATGAAACGGCCGAAGGGCTTCAGGCAGGCCAGCGAGCGTTCCATCGCCTCGCCGGCCAGCGAGTTCAGCACCGCATCGACGCCGGCGCCGCCCGTCGCCTCCATCACCTGATCGGCGAATTGCAGCGAGCGGCTGTCGAACACCGCCTCGGCGCCGAGATGCTCCAGCAGCCGCCGCTTGCCCGGCGTGCCGGCGGTGGCGAAGACCCGCGCCCCCAGACGGCGGGCGATCTGCAGCGCGGCAAGGCCGACCCCGCCGGCGCCGCCATGCACCAGCAGCGTCTCGCCCGCCCGCAGCCCGGCCAGATGGCAGAGCGCGTATTGGGCGGTAACGAAGATGGTCGGAATCGCCGCGGCGGTATCGAGCGAGGTCCCGGCCGGCAGCCGCGCCACCGCCTCGGCGGACACCGTGACATGGGTGGCAAAGCAGGCCGGGGCGAAGGCGATCACCTCGTCGCCGCGGCGGAAACCGCTGCCGCGTCCGGCACGGATGACGATGCCGGAACATTCCATGCCGAGCGTCGCGCCCGCGAACCCGTCCTGCAGCGCCTCCTCGGGCAGAAGCCCCTGCGCCCACATCAGATCGCGGAAGTTCAGGCCGGTGGCGCGCACCTCGATCTCCACCTCTCCCGGGCCCGGCGCGCGGCGTTCGACGCGCCGCCAGTCCAGCGTGTCGAGCACCGACTGATGGCCGATGTCCAGCCGCAGCGCCTCTCCCGTCTGCCTCTCGCGGTCGGGCAGCGCGGCCGGCTCGATGCGCGGGGCGAGGAAGCCGGAGGCATCGCAGGCGATCTCGGTCTCGGGCGTCTCGGCGAGGATCAGCGAGCACAGCTCCTCGGCCAGCGTCTCCGGTGCGGTCTCCGGCGCGAAATCGACGGTGTGAAAGCGCACGGCGGGGTATTCGTTGACCGCGACCCGCACCGCACCCCAGCTTGCCGCGTCGCAGGGATTGCGGGCGCCCCCGGCCCCGTTCGCCGCCGGGCGTCCGCCGCTGGTCACCACCCACACCCGGTCGGGCCGCTCGTGCATGGCGAGAATGTCGCGCAGCGTCTCGATGCGCAGCTCGGCGGTGTCGAGCGGATCTGAGTCCAGCTGCGGCAGATGCGCGAGATGGATCACCTCGCCGACATCGCCCTGCAGATCGAGCGTGTCGCCGGCAAGGCATTGCCTGACCTCGATCCCGGCCGCCGACAGAGAGGCCTCGACCAGCGAGGCCAGATGCAGGCTCGGCTTGCGGCGATCAGCCAGCACCAGCAGCGCCTGACGCTGTTCGCGCTCGCCGGTATCGGGCAGGCTGGCGCGCACCGCCTGCTGGCGCGGTCGCGCGGTCAGGATGCTGGCCTCGACCGCCGCGGTGGCGAGCGGCTGGACGGTGATGTTGCGGAAGGCGGGCGCGAGCAGCTCCTCCAGCCCCTCGCGCAGGGCGGGCTGAAAGCGGTCCTCCGGCTCGTACAGGATGGCCTGCTGCAGATCGTGCAGCAGCGCCGGCGCGGTCTCGACCGCGACCAGGATGCCCGACAGCGCCAGGCTGGCCGACAGCCGGTCGCGTTCGTCCTCCGAAAGCGTCTGGAGCGCGTTGACCGAAATCACCACGTCATGCGCGAACGGATCGAGCGCAGCGCCCGGTGGCACCACCCGGGTCTTGGGCCCGGCGGGCAGGGTCTGGCGCATCATCTCCACCTGCCGCTCCTCGGGGGCGGAGATGGTGATGCCGTCGACCCTGGGATGGGCCTCCAGCGCGGCCAGCAGCGTGGCCGGGACCCGGCCCAGCAGCAGCATGTTCAGCCGTTCGGTGCCGCTCCAGCTCGCCGCCAGATCCTCGGCGACACGCGCCATCAGCGGCCAGATCGCCCGCGACCCGGCGGACAGGTCGAGCCCGGCCGGCGGTGCGGCGTCCGGCGACGGCCCGTCGCGCAGGATCGACGGCAGCCCGGTCTCCAAAGCCATCAGCGCGACGACCTCGGCGGCCCGCTCCGGCGCGGTCTCCATCAGCGTCTCGATGATCCGGTCGAGCTCGGGATAGCTGCAGGTCTCGGCAAGCGTGCCTCCGGCCTCGTCGGCGGTATAGAGCCCGTCCTCGGCCAGGGCTTCCAGCATCCGCCGCAGCTCGGGCAGGGCCGCGCGATCGACGCCTGCCGGCAGTTCCGCAATCCGCCCGGCCTCATCGGCCAGCGCCCGGCAGCTGTTCCAGGCGATGCGACGGCAGGCCGCATCGATCAGCAGCGCACCGGCATCGGGCTCCGGCGCCTCGTCCGCCGCCACGCCCAGGGCCCGCAGCCGGGCATCCGGACCGTTCCAGGCCGAGGGCAGGACGACATGCCGGTCCGGCGCGCGCAGCCGCACGAGGCGCTGGCGCCAGACGGTGGTCTCGCGCTGGCCGCGACCGCGCAGCCGGGTGGCCTGCAGCCGCAGCCCCGTGGCCTCGACAACCGGCCTCGCCTCCCCGTCCAGCAGCAGCACCCGAATCTCGATCCCGCGCGCGGTGCGGCGGGTGATCTCGACCCGCGCCTCGGCGGCATCGGCCCCCGCCGCGAACAGGCGCAGCCGGCCGATGCGCACCGGCAGGAACACGGTATCGGCAGCCAGACCGCGCTCCTCGGCAAAACGGATCAGGATCGGGAAGACCAGATGCAGCGCGGCATCGAGCTGGGCGGGGTTGAGCACGAAACGCGCGTCCCTCGGCCCCCCGGCCGCGTCGATGGCGGCGGCGGCGGAACTCTCGTCATGCCGCACGGTGCCGGCCAGCCGGAATTGCGGGCCATAGGCCAGCCCCAGCCCCGCCAGCTGCGGGTAGAGCTCGGCCGCGCCGGTCTCGCGTGCCTGCTTCGGCGCTTCGGGAACCGGGGCGCTTTCGACCGGCGCCACGCGCAGGCTGCCGATGGCATGCAGTGCCCAGTCGCCGGTGGAAAGCCGCGGGCGGGCCTCGATGCGGATGCTTCCCGTCAGCGCGTCGCCGGTGACGCGCGTATCCGCGCCACCGTCAGCCTCCAGCACCAGCGGGCGCAGGATCTCGAAATCGGAAAGCTCCACCCGGTCAGCGCCCAGCATGCGCCGGCCGGCCGCCAGGGCCATTTCCACGAAGCCCGCCGCCGGAAACACGGCGGCCCCGTCCACGACGTGATCGGCCAGCCAGGGCAGGCTGCGGGTGTTGATGTCGCCCTGCCACATCGCGGTGCCCGGCACCGGCGCCCGTCCGATCAGCGGGTGAAAATCCTCGCTCGCCCACAGATCGATGGCGCCGGCCGAGGCGGGTGCGCGGTAGGGCGCATTGTCCCAGGGATAGGCCGGCAGGTCGGGCGCCGGGCTGACCCGCGGGCCGAAGAAGGTCTCGGTATCGAGATCGGCACCGGCGGCATGGGCGCGGGCCGCGATCTCGCGCGCCGACTGGTCGGCCAGCCGCCCCTGATCCATGCTCGGGATGCAGGTGCCACTGCACCCCATCGCCCGCAGCTTGTCCCGGACATAGTTCACCAGCACCGGGCGCGGCGAGATTTCCACGAAGCAGCGATAGCCGGCCTCGGTCAGCGCCTCGATCCCGTCCTCGAACCGCACCACGTCGCGGGCGTTGCGCCACCAGTAATCGGTATCGAGCGACTTGCCGTTGGCCAGCTGCCCGGTGGTCGAGGAGGCGAACAGGATCCCGCTCTCCTCCGGCTTCAGCCCCTTCAGATCCTCGATCATCCGCCGGCGCAGCGGTTCCACCGCGGCGCTGTGATAGGGGATCTCGACATCGAGCATCACCCCGGCGATCCGGCGGTTGCGCTTGAGCCAGGCCAGCAGCGCCTTGATGCGGTCGGTGGCACCGGAGACGGTCACGCTGCGCGGGCTGTTTATCCCGGCAATCGACACGCCGGAGATGCCCGATTCGGCCAGGGCGCGCTCCAGTTCCGCCGCATCGGTCGAGATCGCCGCCATGCCGCCCTGGCCACGCAGCGTGTCCAGCGCCATGGAACGGGTGTGAACCAGCTGAACCCCGTCCGGCACCGAGATGATGCCGGCGGTGCAGGCGGCCGCGACCTCGCCCACCGAATGGCCGAGCACCGCGCCCGGCCGCAATCCTTGCGCGTCGAGCGCGGCCACCAGCGCCAGCTGCACGGCGAACAGGATCGGCTGGGCAATGCGGGCCGAGCCGAGCCGGCTTTCCAGATCCTCCGCCTCGAGGAGTGCGGCGAGATCCTCGTCGCCCTGTTCTGCGAACAGCGCGGCGATCTCGTCGAAGCGCCGGCGGAAGGCGGGGTCCCCGGCATAAAGATGCCGGCCCATCCCGGCCCATTGCGAGCCGTTGCCGGAGAACAGGAACGCGGTGCCCGCCCCGCCGGGCGTGCTGCGGCCCTCGAAGGCCTGCCGGCTGCGCTCGCCGGCGAGATAGCTGTCGAGCCCCGCGCCCAGCGTCTCGGCATCCTCGCCCAGCACCACCAGCCGGTTCTGGAACGACTCGCGGCGCCAGACCGCGGCATTGGTCAGACGCGCCACCTCCTCGTCCGGCGCGCCTTCGAGCCGGTCGCGCCAGGCCTGCGCGAGCGCCTTGAGGCTTTGCGCGCTCGCCGCCGATATGGCCAGCGCACCCGGGCTGCGCACCGGCGCCGCGCTGCCGTCGGGCAGCGGATCGGGCTGGCGCAGCAGCGCATGGGCGTTGGCGCCGCCGAAGCCGAAGGAATTGACCCCGGCGAACCAGGGCGCCTGACGTGCCGGAACCGGTTGCGCTTCGGTCGCGACCGTCAGCTTCAGCGCCTCGAAATCGATATTCGGGTTGAGCTCGCTGACATGCAGCGAGGCCGGCAGCACACCGCGTTCCAGCGCCATCTGCGCCTTCATCAGCCCGACGAGGCCCGAGGCCGGTTCGAGATGTCCGAAATTGCTCTTGACCGATCCGATGGGCAGCGCGGTGGCGCGCGGCTTGCCGAAGACGGTGCCGATCGCATGGGCCTCGATCGGATCGCCGACCGGGGTGCCGGTGCCATGCGCCTCGATGAAGGCGAGATCGTCGGGGTCGATGTCGAACCGCTCGCGCATGCGCGACAGAAGCTCGGTCTGCCGCTCGGCCGAGGGCAACGCCATGCCCACGGTACGGCCATCGGAATTGATGCCGGTGCCGGCCAGAATGCCGCGCACCCGGTCGCCATTGGCCCTCGCCGCCGCCATCCGGCGCAGCACAAAGACCACCGCGCCCTCCGACCGGACATAGCCGTTGGCCGAGGCGTCGAACGCCTTGCAGCGGCCGTCGCGGCTCAGCATGGTGGCGCGCGAGAAGCCGACGAACGGACCCGGCGCGATCAGCAGGTTCACCCCGCCGACGATCGCGGTGTCGATCTCGTCGCGCATCAGGTTGCGGCAGGCCTCGTGCAGCGCGTAGAGCGAGGAGGAGCAGGCCGTGTCCACCGTGTAGCTCGGCCCGTGCAGGTCGAGCAGGTAGGAGATGCGGTTGGAGATGATCGACAGCGTGTTGCCGGTCATGAACTGCGCATCGATACGGGCGATGTCGCCGAGAAACGAGGTGGAATGATCCGAGCTTGCCGCGCCGATGAAGACCCCGGTCCGCTTGCCCTGCAGGTCCGAGGGGCGCAGGCCGGCATGCTCCAGCGCCTCCCAGACCACCTGCAGCAGGATTCGCTGCTGCGGGTCCATCTGTACCGCCTCGCGCGGCGAGAGGTTGAAGAAACCGGGATCGAAATCCCAGATGTTCTCCACCTGCCCGGCGGCGACGGTGTAGCTCTTGCCCAGCGCCGAAGGGTCGGGATCGTAGATGAAATCGGGCTCGAAGCGGTCGCGACCGATTTCCGTGATCACGCAGTCGCCGCGTTCGAGCACGCCCCAGAACGCATCGTGATTCGGCGCTTGCGGCAATCGGCATGCGTAACCGGTCACCGCAATTTCGTACTGACTCTCGGATTTGTTCATGCTCATTGTCCCTGCCCGACCTTCGTTGACTTCTTTGGATCGGGCTTGTTTCTTCGCGTCACTGGCAGTTGGCACGGACGAACCGTATTGCGCTGCCCCAACTCAGGCGGTTCCGTCTGCCCTGCTCCCCAGCGCCAGCCACTTCACGCACGCCCCTCATGATGTTTCGCGACTGCACCTTGCGGTTGTGACAGGATTCTGTCTCCGACTCAAGCAAAGCCGTCCCCGACATAGGTCCGAACCGAACGGGTTGCGTCCGGGCCCGGGCTTCGGTTGGCCGGTGTCATTTCCCCTGCGGGTCGGCGTCGCGGAACAATTCGGGATCGGGCCGGATCTCGGCGGCCAGTCGCCGCTCGATCCGGTCCGACAGCCAGGCCGGCACGAACGGGTCGAGCCGGATCAGCAGCATCATCTGCCAGGGAAAGGCATATTCGGCCTTCCGCTTCCGGATTGCACGCGCAATCCGCCGCGCTGCCCTCGCCACATCCCATTCGAAGGGCTTGGGGCCCTGATAGCGCGCCGACATCTCGGTGGTAACGAAACCGGGGCAGATGACGGTGACCGCCACGCCATGGGCGCGCAGCCAGCCGCGCATGGCGATGCCCCAGCCCCGCACGCCGGCTTTCGACGCGCTGTAGGAGGGCTCGTCGCCCTGCGGACGCAGCCCGGCCAGCGAGGAGATCAGCACCACATGCCCGCGCCCGCGCGCCATCATTGCCGGCAGGAGCGGCTCGACGGTGTTGAAGACGCCGCAGAGATTGACCTCGACGATGCGGCGGGACTGGCCGGGCGGCTCCAGCCCGGTCGCGGGGTCGCGGCCCCCCGCAACCCCGGCATTGGCGATGACCAGATCGACGGGACGAGCCGCATCGAAGCCTCGCAGCACGCTTTCCATCCCCTCGCGATCGGTGACGGACATGGCGGCGGTGTCGGCCCCGGCGCCGCGGGCGCGCAGTGCCTCGGCGGTGGCCGCCAGCCGCCCGGCATCGCGCCCGATCAGCAGGAAATGCCGCCCCGGCCCGGCCAGCTCCGCGGCCAGCGCCGCGCCGATCCCCGCCGAGGCGCCGGTCAGGACGATGTTTCGTGCCGCATCGCCGGCGGGGGAGGGCGCGCTGGGCATCCGGGCCTGCTCCGGGGTCTGGTTGACACGGTTGGGGTCGCTCTCTATCCACTGCCGCGCGCAAGTTGAAGCCCCGGCAGGGACGATGTCCAGCCCGCAATGCTTTCTTCTGCTTCAGGGCCCGCCGGGTCCGTTCTTCTCGCGGCTGGCCGATGCGCTGGCTGCCGGGGGGCATCGGGTGTGCCATGTCAATCTCAACCTCGGCGACTGGCTCGACTGGCGCCGCGGCGACGCCTGGAACTATCGCGGCACCGCACGGGGCTGGCGCGACTGGCTCGCGGAGTTCCTCGACCGCGAAGGCGTGACCGACATCCTCTATTACACCGACCGGCTGCCCTATCATGTCACCGCGCTGGAACTCGCGCGCGAACGCGGCATCCGCGTGCATGCCATCGAATACGGCTATCTGCGGCCGGACTGGATAACCATCGAGCCCGAGGCGATGGGCCGCCGCTCGACCATCCCGCGCGATCCCGACGCCATTCGCGCCCTGGCCCGGGGTCATCCGGACCCGGACATCACCCCGCGCTATCAGCACGCCTTCTTCGACGAGGCGTTCCACGAGGTGCGCTACAACCTGTTCATGGTCTGGGGCCGCGCCTTCTACCCCTTCTACCGCTCCGACCGCTACTACTGGCCGACCATCGAATATCTCGCCTGGCTGCCGCGTCTGCTCTGGCGCGGCCTGTTCGCCCGTTCCGACGAGGCCGAGGTCGACCGCGCGCTGTCCGGCGCCTATCCCTACAATCTCGTCGCCATGCAGCTGCAGATGGACTACCAGATCCGCGCTTCCTCCGATTACGGGCATCTGGAGGAGATGTTCGACGAGATCCTCGCCAGCTTTGCCGCCCATGCGCCGAAGGACCGCCACCTGATCCTCAAGCTGCACCCGCTCGATTGCGGGCTGGAGTTCTGGTCGTGGCGATTGCGGCGACTGAAGGCGCGCCACGGGCTGGACGAGCGGGTCAGGCTGGTCGACAGCAAGCGCCTCGCGCCGCTGGTGCAGAATTCGCTGGGCGTGCTGGTGTGCAACTCTACCGTCGGGCTGCACACGCTGGGCGACGGCGTCCCGGTCATCGCGCTGGGCGATGCCATCTACGACCTGCCGGGGCTCACCCATCAGCGCGGGCTCGACAGTTTCTGGACCGACCCCGATCCGGTCGATCCGGACCTCGCCCGCGATCTGCGCACGATGCTGGCCGCGCATTATCAGGTGCGCGGATCGTTCTACCACCCCGAGGGCCGCAGGGTGGCGATCGCGGCGCTGGTGGAAAAGCTGACCCGCCTGGCAGATTGATCGCATTGGTATTCGTACTATTTCTAACAGAGACCCCTGCAAAACTCGGCCAGCCAGACCCGGGCGTTGCGCGCGGGCGCCGCGAAATGCGGCGCAGGTGAGGTTTGTTCCTGATTTTCATCTATTTGGTAGAGACCCCTGCAAAACCCGGATGCAGGCGCGCATCCTGAATGCATGAGGGTTCAGCGGGATCGGATCTGTGCGCACGTAA
>RFIR01000024.1 GCA_003695135.1 Alphaproteobacteria bacterium
CGGTCAACCCCTACAACTGGCAGGACCATATCCACGACAAGAACCGGCCGGAAAATCTCGACTTCCTGCGCCGGTTCCGCGCGCTGCTCGACGAATATCCCGGCAGCACTGCGGTGGGCGAGGTCGGTGACAGCCAGCGCGGCATGGAGATCCAGGCCCAATACACCTCGGGCGGCGACAAGGTGCATATGTGCTATTCCTTCGAGTTCCTGTCTGGCCCGCGCCCCGACGCGCCGCAGATCGCCGCGGCACTGCAGCGCTTCGAGGCGGTCGGCGGCGATGGCTGGGCCTGCTGGGCGTTTTCCAACCATGACGTGATGCGGCACGCCAGCCGCTGGGGGCTCGACGAGCCCGCGCAGCGGCTTCATCTCGCGCTCCTTTTGTCGCTGCGCGGCTCGGTCTGCCTCTATCAGGGCGAGGAGCTGGGGCTGGGCGAGGCCGAGCTGGATTTTGCCGATCTGCGCGATCCCTACGGCATCCGCTTCTGGCCGAAATTCAGGGGCCGCGACGGCTGCCGCACGCCGATGGTGTGGGAGGCCGACGCGCCCAATGGCGGGTTTTCGCGGGCGATGCCCTGGCTGCCGGTGGCGCGCGAGCATCTCGCCCATGCCGCCGATGCGCAGGCGGACGATCCCGGCAGCATGCTGGCATTCTATCGCCGGATGCTGGCGTTCCGTCACCGCCATCCGGTGCTGGCCCGCGGGGCGCTGGAAGTGGTGGAGGCGCGCGCCGGCTATCTGGCGCTGATCCGCGCGCTGGACCGGGAACGGATGTTCTGCGCCTTCAACCTCTCCGGCACCGGGCAGGCGATGACGCTGCCGCCGGGCGACTGGCGCGATGCGGCTGCGCCGTTCAACGCGCCGCAGGGCGGGATGCTGGGGCCGTGGCAGGCCCATTTCGCGCATGAAATGGCGCGGGGGAGCGTGTAGATGGCCGAACTGAAGCTGAGGGGCGTGGGCAAGTCCTACAGCGGCGGGGTCGAGGTGCTGCGGGGCATCGATCTCGACATTGCCACCGGCGAGCTCGTCGTCTTCGTCGGCCCCTCGGGCTGCGGCAAGTCCACGCTCCTGCGCATGATCGCGGGGCTGGAAAGGATCACCGCCGGCACGCTGGAGATCGACGGGCTGGTGGTCAATGACGTGCCGCCGGCCCAGCGTGGCATCGCCATGGTGTTCCAGTCCTATGCGCTCTACCCGCACATGACGGTGCGCGAGAACATGGCCTTCGCGCTGAAGATCGCCCGCAAGTCGCCGGCCGAGATTGCCGCAGCCATCGACAAGGCGGCGCGGATCCTGCAGCTGGAACCCTATCTCGACCGGCTGCCCAGGGCGCTGTCGGGCGGGCAGCGCCAGCGCGTGGCGATCGGGCGGTCCATCGTGCGCGATCCCAAGGTCTATCTCTTCGACGAGCCGCTATCGAATCTCGACGCCGCGCTGCGCGTGGCCACCCGCATCGAGATCGCCCAGCTGAAGGAATCGATGCCGAACTCGACGATGATCTACGTTACCCACGATCAGGTCGAGGCGATGACGCTTGCCAGCCGCATCGTGGTGCTGGCCGACAGGGGCATTGCCCAGATGGGGCCGCCGCTGGAGCTCTACGAGCGGCCCCAGAACGAGTTCGTCGCCCGTTTCATCGGCAGCCCGGCGATGAACCTGATCCCCGGCGAGATCGTCGGCACCGGGCCGCAGACCGCCATCCGGCTGGCCGGCGGCGGGCAAGCGGTCTCGGCCGTGCCGACCGCCGCCGCCGATGCCGGGCTCAAGGTCAATGTCGGTGTGCGGCCGGAGGATCTGGTCGAAATCGACGGCGGCGACGGCCTTTACGAAGGCACCGTCGACATACTGGAGGCGCTGGGCGAGGTCACCGTGCTCTATTTCGCCCCCGAGGACGGGCGCGAGCCGATCATCGCCAAGCTGCCCGGCATTCACGGCGATCTGCGCGGGCAAAGGGTGCGGCTCGGCGCCGATCCGGCCAAGGTGCACCTGTTCCATGACGGCCGGTCGCTGCTCTATCGCTGAGCGATGCCACCCCGCACCTCCCGCACCTGCCGGCTTGACCGCGCCGCCGCACCGGTCCAGCCTGCACGGACCATGGGACATGCAGCCGACACGGGCGGGGAAAGCTGGATCGAGCGGTTCGAGGGGCTGGCGGGGCTGCCCGAACCGATCCGCGACACCTTGATCGCGCGCAGCAAGCTCGTCACCTTGCCCGCCGGCGCGCGCGTCTTCGGCCCCGGAAATGTGCCCGAGAGCCTGCTGCTGCTCGTCGAGGGCACGGTGCGCGTCTCGCAGACCTCCGAATCGGGCCGCGAGATCGTGCTCTACCGCGTCGAGGCCGGCGAGAGCTGCGTGCTGACCACCGCCTGCCTGCTGGCGCATGAGGCCTATCTGGCCGAGGGCATTGCCGAGACCGACCTCCGCGCCGTGGCCATCCCGCGCACGGTGTTCGACGAGCTGATCTCGCGTTCGACCGAATTCCGCGACTTCGTGCTCGCCGCCTATGCCCGCCGCATCACCGATCTCTTCCGCGTCGTCGACGATGTCGCTTTCGGCAAGATCGACATGCGGCTGGCCGGGCGGCTGCTGGAACTGGCCGGGGGGGCGGACGGGCTGCAGGTGACCCACCAGCAGCTGGCCACCGAGCTGGGCACCGCGCGCGAGGTGGTCTCGCGCCAGCTCAGCGAATTCCAGCGCCGCGGCTGGATCGCGCTCTCCCGCGGCCGCGTCGCCATCACCGATGCAGCCGCACTGCGCCGGCTGGCCGAATCGGGTTGAGGCCGGCGGCATATCACGCCTGACAGCGCCCCGCCCGCGCCCCTCCGCCCTCTGTGACTAGGTCACCGACAGCGGGGTCCGCATCTGCCAGAAGGGCCGCGTCCCGATTCGCCAAGGAGGCTCAAATGTCTGCAAACATCGGAACCATCGATCGTATCGTCCGCGCCCTCATCGGTCTGGCGCTGCTGTGGCTGGCGTTCCTCAGCGGCCTGCCGGTGATGGCTTCGCCGGCGGCGCAATACATTGCCGCGGCGGTGGGCGTGATCATGCTCGCCACCTCGGCCATCCGCTTCTGCCCGCTCTACCGGCTGTTCGGCTTCAGGACCTGCACCACATGCTGAACGGCACAGCGACGCCGGGCCCTCTGCCGGCCCGGCGCCCCGCACCCGCTCCCCTCAGTCAAAACCCGTCGCGAAAGGACGCATTCATGCCCTCCTATCCGGTCGACATGACCGTGCATCCCGAGGTCGAGGGCTTCTTCGACCCGGCCACCAACACCATCAGCTACATCGTAAAGGATCCGGCCTCCGATGCCTGCGCCATCGTCGACAGCGTTCTGGACATCGACTATGACGCCGGCCGCATCACCCATGATCATGCCGATGCGATGATCGCGCGCGTCCGCGAGCGCGGGCTGAAGCTGGAATGGATCATCGAGACCCATGTCCATGCCGATCACCTGTCCGCCGCGCCCTATATCCAAGAGGCGCTGGGCGGAAAGATCGGCGTCGGCGCCAATATCCGCGTCGTCCAGGACGTGTTCGGCAAGATCTTCAACGAGGGCACCGAATTCCAGCGCGACGGCAGCCAGTTCGACGCGCTGTTCGAGGATGGCGATGCCTACATGGTCGGCACCATGCCGGCCTTCGTCATCCACACGCCGGGCCACACGCCGGCCTGCATGACCCATGTGATCGGCGATGCCACCTTCGTGGGCGACACGCTGTTCATGCCCGATGGCGGCTCGGCGCGCGCCGATTTTCCCGGCGGCGATGCCGGGGTGCTCTATGATTCGATCCAGAAGGTGCTGAGCCTGCCGGACGAGATGCGTCTGTTCATGTGCCATGATTACGGCCCCAACGGGCGCGAGATCGGCTGGGAGACGACGGTCGGCGAGGAAAAGGCCCACAACATCCATGTCGGTGGCGGGCGCAGCCGCGAGGAATTCATCCGCTTTCGCACCGAACGCGACGCGCAGCTGGCGATGCCGAGGCTCATCATCCCCTCGATCCAGGTGAACATGCGCGCAGGCGAGGTGCCGACTGACAGTGAGGGCCGGCCGATGCTGAAGGTTCCGGTCAACGCCATCTGAAAGGGAAACGATCACATGCAACTCAGAAAGATGTCCGAGACGGTCTTCGTCGGCGGCCAGATCCTCCCAGGAGACGTTCCGGAGCTGAAAGCGCACGGCTTCCGCTCGATCATCTGCAACCGGCCCGATGGCGAGGAATTCGGTCAGCCCGCCTTCGCCGACATTGCGGCGGCGGCGCAGGCAGCGGGGCTGGAGGCGAGGTGCATTCCCGTCCGCTCGGGTGTGATCCGGCCCGATGACGCGGCCAGCTTTGCGCAGGCGCTGCGCGAGCTGCCGGGGCCGGTGCTGGCCTATTGCCGTTCCGGCGCCCGCTCGGCGAGCCTGTGGGCGCTGAGCCAGGCGGGCAGGCTGGCGGCCGAATAGGGACCGAACGGCGACGACAACGAGACATGTCCGGGCTATTCTCCTGTTGGCCTGGGCCCATGGCGCGGACGGGGCACGGGCCCCGTCCGCTGCAATGAGGATGCTTGCAATGGCAAATCTGCTTCAGCGCTACATCC
>RFIR01000228.1 GCA_003695135.1 Alphaproteobacteria bacterium
CGCGTCCTCGCCTTCCTGCCGGGCAATGGCGGTGGCGCGGTCGAGATCGGCGATGGCGTCCTGCAGCCGCTCGGCGGCCCGTGCATAGGCCGCGCGCGGCGCCAGCCCGTCGCCGGCCCAGACCGGGGCGACCAGTGTCACCTGCCCCTTGACCCCGTCGAGCACGGCGATGACGGTGGGGCGCAGCATCAGCGCGTCGGGCAGGCCCAGCGGGTCGGGGTTCACGTCCGGCAGGCGTTCGACCAGCCGGATCATGTCATAGCCGAGATAGCCGAACAGCCCGGCGGCCATCGGCGGCAGGCCATGCGGCAGCGCGATGCGGCTTTCCTCCATCACCGCGCGCAGCGAGGCGAGCGGGTCGCGCGGATCGGGTTCGAACGCATCGGGGTCATAGCGGGCGGCGCGGTTGATCTCGGCCCGGTCGCCGCGGCAGCGCCAGATCAGGTCGGGCTTCATGCCGATGATGGAATAGCGGCCGCGGATCTCGCCGCCCGTGACCGATTCCAGCATGAAGCTGTCCTTGCGCGCGCCGGCCAGCTTGAGCATCAGCGAGACCGGCGTGTCGAGATCGGCCGGCAGCTCGGCCCAGAGCAGCTGGTTGCGCCCGTCCGCGCAGGCGGCCTCGAAGGCCGGAAAATCGGGCTGGACCGGCATCGGTTCAGCGGATGCGGCTCAGCACCGAATCGACGGCCGATGGAAAGATCTCGGTCGGATTGCGGGCCTGCAGCGCCTGGGCGTAATAGTCGAACACCTCCGCGCGATAGGCCGCTTCGAGCTGGGCGCGATAGAAGGTTGCAGCCTGGGCGGCCTCTGGCCTGGCGGGATCGTAGGAGATCACCTGGACCAGCTGGGCGAGATAGACCGCCCCGTCGTCCTCGGCCAGCGCCACGCCATTGGGCTGCAGCCCGAAGACATCGCCGATCAGCCGCGCCGGCACGCCTTCGACCTTGCCCGTGCGCCCGACCGGGCCGGCCTCGGCCAGGGTGACGCCGAGCTCGGCGGCGATCTGCGCGAGTGTGGCGCCTTCGCCGATCCGGGCCATCAGTGCCTTTGCCTTCTCGCGGGTCGATTCGCGCTTCTTCTCCAGCTTCCAGCCGGCGATGACCGCATCGCGCACCTGATCGAGCGGCTTGAGTGCGGCGGGGCGGATCTCGTCGACGCGCAGCACGAAATAGGTGCCGTCGGCGGCCTGGGCCAGATCGCTTTCCACCCCCTTCTCGGCCTTCTCGGCGGTCTCGATGAAGGTGGGATCGGCGGCGAGCCCCTCGCCGGCCACCCCCTTGGCCAGTTCCAGATTGCCCAGCACGAAGGGGGTCTCCTGCGCGATCTCCTCGACCCGCGCCCCGCCGGCGACCAGATCGTCGATCTGCGGCGCAAGCTCGTTGGCCTTGTCGCGCGCCGCCTTCAGCGCCAGCTCCTTGCGGATGGCCGGGGCGGCCTCCTCGAACGGGGTCTCGTGCGCGGCGAGGATCGCGTTGACCTGAAACAGCGCCGGGCCGAGCCCGGTTTCGACCGGCCCCGCCAGCCCGGGCTCGGTGAGCGCGAAGACAGCATCGGCGACCGGCTTGTCGAGCGCGGAGGCCGGCTTTTCGCCCAGATCGATGTCCTTTTCGGCAAAGCCGCGCGCCTCGGCCAGCGCCAAGAGCGTGGTCTCGCCCTTCTCGATCTTCTCCTTCGCCTCCTGCGCCTCCTTCATCGACGGGAAGGTCAGCCGCTGCAGGCTGCGCCGCTCGGGGCTGCGATAGTGCTCGATATCGGCCTGATAGACCGCCTTCACCTTTTCGTCGGGGATTTCGATGCCTTCTGCCAGCACCGCCGGGTCGAGCGCGGCATAGCTGATCACCCGCGTCTCGGGGGTGGTGAAGGCCTCGGCATGGGCCTTGTGCCAGGCGACGAGCTCCTCCTCGGTCGGTTCGCCCTCCACCGTGCCGAAGCGTTCGGCATCGAGCCGGATCCATGCGAACTTGCGCTGTTCCAGCCGGTAGGCGAGCAGCGTGTCGAGCAGGCCCGGCGGCAGCGGAAGATCGTCGGTCAGGACCTTGCGCAGAAGCGCGATCGCGCTCTCCGAGCGGATCTCGGCGGCCAGCTCTGCCTCGGTATAGCCATAGCGGTCGAGCATGAATCGCGCCTGTTCGGGGCTGAACTTGCCATCGGGCCCCTGGAAGCCGGGGATCTTGGCGATCTCGGCCTCGACCGTGGCATCGCCCACCGACAGCCCCTGATTGACGAGCTCGGCATCGAGAACCCCGCGCTGCACCAGCCCGGCCAGCACCTGGCGGTCGAAACCGGATTCGCGCGCCTCGGCCATGGTGATCGGCTGGCCGTTATTGGCCCGGGCGCGCAGGGCGCGGATCATCGCGCGGGTGTATTCGCGGGTCGAGACGCTGACATCGCCCGATCGCGCCACGGTGTTGGTGAGCCCGCCGCGCAGGATGTCGCCGATGCCGAAGCCGGCGAGGCCGGCGATCAGCAGCACCAGAATGCCCCAGACGAGGAAGGTGCTGCCCTTCATGCGCATGAGCTTGAGCATCGTGGTCTGACTCCCCCCGGGGCGAATTCCGCCCGGCGTTTTAGGCTGCCCACCCTGTGGTGTCCAGCGCCGCCGCGGTTCTTGCCTTTCGCCGCCCCGATCGGGCAGGGGAGAGCGGAACCCGAGCCGAGCACCGGAGATGCGCATGGCACGCCCGCCCCTGTTGAGCCTGACCGGCGTCACCCTGCGGCTTGGCGCCCGACCGCTGTTCGAAGGCGTCGATCTGACGCTGGCCCGGGGCGTGCGCGCCGCGCTGGTCGGGCGCAACGGTTCGGGCAAGTCGACGCTGATGCGGGTGATGGCCGGTCTGACCGAGCCCGATGAAGGCGAGCGCCACGTCCCCGCCGGGGTGCGCATCGCCTACATGCCGCAGGCGCCCGATTTCTCGGATTTCGCCACGCTGGGCGAGGCGGTGGAATCGGTTCTGGCCGAGGAGGAGCGGTTCCGCGCGCCGATCGTGATGTCGGGGCTGGGGATCGACCCGCAGATCGCGGTGGCCGGCGCCTCGGGCGGCGAGCTGCGCCGCGCCGCCCTGGCGCAGCTGGTGGCGCAGGAACCCGATCTGATGCTGCTCGACGAGCCGACCAACCATCTCGACATCGCCGCGATCAGCTGGCTGGAGGCGCATCTGGATGCCACCCGCGCCGGCTTCGTGCTGATCAGCCATGACCGCGCCTTTCTCGCCCGGCTGACGCGGACCACGCTGTGGCTCGATCGCGGCCGGTTGCGGGTGCAGGAGCGCGGCTTTGCCGAGTTCGAGGACTGGCGCGACCGGATGTTTGCCGAGGAGGATGCCGAGCGCCACAAGCTCGACCGGCTGATCCGGGCCGAGGGGCGGTGGGCGGTGGAGGGCATCTCGGCCCGGCGCCGGCGCAACCAGGGGCGGCTGCGGCGGCTGGCGGCGCTGCGGGCCGAGCGCAAGGCACAGATCGCGCGCAGCGGCCCGGCGAAGATGGCGCTGGAGGCGGGCGCGAAATCCGGCCGTCTGGTGGTCGAGGCCGAACACGTCGCCAAGCGGTTCGGCAAGCGGGTGATCCTGCGCGATTTCTCCATCCGCATCCTGCGCGGCGACCGCATCGCGGTGGTGGGGCCGAACGGGGCCGGAAAAACCACGCTGATCCGGCTGCTGTCGGGCGAGATCGCCCCCGATTCCGGCACGCTGAGGCTCGGCACCGGGCTGGTTCCGGCGGTATTCGATCAGTCGCGCGCCGGGCTCGATCCCGCCCGCAGCCTGTGGGAGACGCTGACCCTCGATCCCGCGCTGGCGCGCAGCGGGGCGTCGGACCAGATCATGGTGCGCGGCCGGCCCCGGCACGTGATCGGCTATCTGCGCGATTTCCTCTTCACCGAGGATCAGGCGCGCGGGCCGGTCTCGGCGCTGTCGGGCGGCGAACGGGCGCGGCTGATGCTGGCCCGGATCATGGCGCGCGAGAGCAACCTGCTGATCCTCGACGAGCCGACCAACGATCTCGACATCGAGACGCTCGATCTCCTGCAGGAGCTGCTGGACGATTATGCCGGCACCGTGCTGATGGTCAGCCATGACCGCGATTTCATCGACCGCATCGCCACCGCCACGGTGCTGATGCCGGGCGACGGCTCGGCCACCGTCTATGCCGGGGGCTGGAGCGATCTGATCGCCCAGGGCGGCCGGCTCGCCCCGCCCGAGCCGGTCGAGGCGGCCGGGGCGCCGGCGCGGCGCCGAGCGGCGGATGCCGGGACCGACGCGCGGACGAAGGC
>RFIR01000229.1 GCA_003695135.1 Alphaproteobacteria bacterium
ACGATGTCCTGCCCGGTCGAGATGCCGCCGAGAATGCCACCGGCATGGTTGGAGGAATAGACCGGATTTCCGTCATTGCCGGGGAAGATCTCGTCGGCATTCTCCGGCCCCGTCAGCGCCGCCGCACCGATCCCGGCGCCGATCTCCACCGCCTTGACCGCATTGATCGACATGCAGGCCGCGGCCAGATCGGCATCGAGCTTGGCATAGACCGGCGCGCCCAGCCCCGGCGGCACGCCCTTGGCGACGACCTCCACCACCGCCCCGGCCGAGCTGCCCGCCTTGCGCAGCCCGTCGAGATACTCGGCCCAGTGCGCGGCGGCATGCGGATCGGGGCTCCAGAACGGGTTGCGCTCCACCTCCGCCCAGTCCCAGCGGCTGCGGTCGATCGCATGCGGGCCGATCTGGACCAGCGCGCCGCGGATGGAGAGACCGGGCACCAGCGCAGCGAGCACCGCGCGGGCCACGCCCCCGGCGGCGACGCGGGCCGCGGTCTCGCGCGCGCTTGACCGGCCGCCGCCGCGATAGTCGCGGATGCCGTATTTCTGCCAGTAGGCGAGATCGGCATGGCCGGGGCGGAAGGTCTCGGCGATGTCGCCATAATCCTTCGAGCGCTGGTCCGTGTTGCGGATCATCAGCTGGATCGGGGTGCCGGTGGTCAGCCCCTCGAACACGCCCGAGAGGATCTCGACCGCATCGGCCTCGCGCCGCTGGGTGGTAAAGCGGCTCTGGCCGGGCCTGCGGCGGTCCATCCAGCGCTGGATGTCGGCTTCGGCCAGCTTGACCCGCGGCGGGCAGCCATCGACTACCGCACCCAGCGCCGGCCCGTGGCTTTCGCCCCATGTGGTGACCCGGAACACCCGGCCGAAGCTGTTCACCGACATCGCGCCTCTCCCGACCTTGCGGCTGACTGGAGCATGTCGCGTTCAATCCCGTTCATTCCGATTCCCGACCCAGGGGCATATGTCCGCCCGGGCAGGGTATGCGCCCGCCTGTGGGGCGGGCAGGCGCATGCCCGGGTTCGCTTCGCTCCCCGGACGGGCAAGCCCGAATGGACGCGACATGCTCTAGCGCAAGCCATCCGGCAGGGAAAGGGCGCTTGCATTTCGTCCCGTGCGGATTAGGTTGACCTCACCTCGGGGTGCCTTCGCGCGAAGGCTGAGATGCATGCTGCGAACCCGTCGAACCTGACCCGGATCATGCCGGCGGAGGGAAGGTACCGGCCCCATCGGGCACGACCCGCTCCTCGGCCCGGCAGAGGAGCCTGAGATGCGACAACTCTTCCTTGCCCTTCTGTCCGCGCTGCTGCCCTTTGCCGCGGCAGCCCAGGACCGGCCGGTCCTGACCGTCTACACCTATGACAGCTTCGTCTCCGACTGGGGGCCGGGGCCGGAAATCGAGAAGCGTTTCGAAGCCGTCTGCGACTGCGACCTGCAATTCGTCGGCAGCGGCGATGGCGCGGCGCTGCTCGCCCGCATCAGGCTGGAAGGCGCAAACACCCGCGCCGACATCGCGCTGGGGCTCGACAACAACCTGATCGCCGAGGCGGCGGCGACCGGCCTCTTCGCCCCGCACGGGCTGAGCCCGAAGCTCGACCTGCCGGTGGCATGGGACGATCCCGTCTTCCTGCCCTATGACTGGGGCCATTTCGCCTTCGTCTATGACAGCACGAAACTGGCCGATCCGCCCGACAGCTTCGCGGCGCTGATGGCGGCGCCGGAAAGCCTGAAGATCATCATCGAGGATCCGCGCAGCTCCACCCCCGGGCTGGGGCTCGTGATGTGGATCAAGGCGATCTATGGCGATGAGGCAGGTGCGGTCTGGCGGCGGCTCGCCCCGCACATCCTGACCGTGACCAAGGGCTGGTCCGAGGCCTACGGGCTGTTTCTGGAAGGCGAGGCCGACATGGTGCTGAGCTACACCACCTCGCCCGCCTATCACCGCATTGCCGAGGGCGACGACACCAAGCGCGCCGCCATCTTCTCCGAAGGCCACGGCATGCAGATCGAGGTCGCCGCGCTCATGGCCGGTGCGAAGCATCCCGATCTGGCGCGCCGGTTCCTGCGGTTCATGCTCTCCGACGCATTCCAGGAGGTGATCCCGACCACCAACTGGATGTTCCCGGCGGTGACCCCGGCAGCGGGGCTGCCGGAGGGCTTTGCCGAACCGCTGCCGGCCGGGGCCTCGATCCTGCTGCCGCCCGAAAAGGTGCCCGCCCTGCGCAAGGCCGCGCTGGCGGAGTGGCGCGAAGCGCTCAGCCGGTGAGGCTGCTGCCGGGCTGGATCGGGCTTGCCGCGGTTCTGGCGCTGACACTGGGGCCGCTGATCCCGCTCGGCCTGCAGGCGGGTGCCGCGCCCGGCTTCGGCGGGCCGGAATGGGGCGCGCTGCGCTTCACGCTCCTGCAATCGGGCCTGTCGGCGGGGTTGAGCTGCCTCGGCGGCGTGGTGCTCGCCCGGGCGCTGTCGCGCCAGCGCTTTCCCGGCCGACGGCTTCTGCTGAGCGTGATGGGCGCGCCCTTCATCCTGCCCGCCATCGTGGCGGTGCTGGCGCTGTCGGCGGTGTGGGGGCGGTCGGGCATCCTCAGCGACGTCCTCGCCGCGCTCGGGCTGGGGCGGCTTGACATCTACGGCCTGCCCGGTGTGGTGCTGGCGCATGTCTTCTTCAACCTGCCGCTCGTCACCCGGCTGGTGCTGCAGGAGCTTGCCGCGGTACCGGCCGAGCATTGGCGGCTGGCCGCGCATCTGGGGCTGTCGCGGGGAACCGTCTTCCGGTACATCGAATGGCCCGCCATCCGCACCGCGCTGCCCGGCGCGTTCGTGCTGGTGTTCCTGCTCTCGGTCACCAGCTTCGCGGTAGTGCTGGCGCTGGGCGGGGGGCCGGGGGCGGCGACGCTGGAGCTGGAGATCTATCAGGCGCTCAGCTTCGATTTCGACCCCGGCCGCGCCGCGATGCTGGCGCTGGCGCAATATGCGCTGTGCCTGTCGCTGGGGCTGGTCGCGCTGCGGCTGGCGCGGCAGGCGGGGTTCGGGCCCGGGCTCGACCTGGCGCTCACCCGGCTCGACGGCGCCGCATATCGGCGGGCCGACGCGCTGGTGATCGGGCTGGGTGGCCTCTTCCTGCTCACCCCGCTCGCCATGCTGGCGGCGCGCGGTGTCGAGGGGCTGATCGCCGGGCTGCCTGCCGCGACATGGCCCGCGGCCCGGCTGTCGCTGGTGGTGGCGCTGAGTTCCTCGGCGCTCGGCATGGCGCTGGCGCTGGCGATGGCGGCGCTGATCGCCGGGCTGCGCCGGGCCGCGCCGGCCCGCGCCCGGCTGATCGAGGCGGCGGGCTTCCTCGCGCTGACCGCCTCGCCCTTTGCGCTGGGGGCCGGCATCTTTCTCGCGCTCAGGCCGGTGGTCGATCCCTTCGCCCTGGCGGTGCCGGTGCTGATCGCGGTCAACGCGGTGATGGCGCTGCCGTTTTCCCTGCGCATCCTGCTGCCGGCGCTGGAGCGGGTGGAGGCCGATTACGGCCGGCTCGCCGCCTCGCTGGGGCTCGCGGGCTGGTCCCGGCTGCGCTATCTGACCCTGCCGCGGCTGCGGCGTCCGGCCGGGTTCGCCGCCGGGCTCGCCGCGGCCTTCAGCATGGGCGATCTGGGGGTAATCGCGCTGTTCGCGCCGCCCGATCTGGCCACCCTGCCGCTGGCGATCCACCGGCTGATGGGCGCCTATCGCATGCAGGCGGCGATGGGCGTCGCGCTGATGCTGGTCGGGCTGTGTCTGGTCATCTTCGTCGTCTTCGAGCGGCTGGGGGCGGCGGATGATCGGGCTTGAGGGGCTGGTGCTGCGGCGGGACGGGTTTCGGCTCACCGCCGATGCAAGCCTGCCGGAGGGCTCGATAACCGCGCTGATCGGGCCGTCGGGGGCCGGCAAGTCGACTCTGCTCGACGCATTTGCCGGGTTTCTTGCGCCGGAGGCGGGGCGGATCACCATTGCCGGGCGGGACATGGCCGGTCTGGCTCCGGCAGAGCGTCCGGTATCGATCCTGTTTCAGGACCACAACCTGTTCCCGCATCTGGACGTGGCGCAGAATCTCGGGCTGGGCATCCGGTCCGATCTGCGGCTTTCGGTGAAGGATCGCCGCGCGGTGGAGGCGGTGCTGGCCGATGTCGGGCTTGCCGGCATGGCCGCCCGCCGCCCCGCCGCGCTGTCGGGCGGCCAGCGCCAGCGCGTCGCGCTTGCCCGGGCGCTGCTGCGCCGCCGCCCGGTGCTGCTGCTCGACGAGCCGTTTGCCGGCCTCGATCCGGCGCTGCGCAAGGAGATGCTCGATCTGGTGGCGCGGATGGCGCGCCGGCAGGCGATGACCGTGGTCATGGTCACCCATCTGCCCGAGGATGCCCGCCGCATCGCCGGGCTGACGGCGCTGATCAGCGGCGGCCGGCTGCACCCGCCTCAGCCAACCGCGACGGCCTTCGACAAGCCGTCGCCGGAAATGGCGGCCTATCTCGGTGCCTAGGCCGGCCCCGCGACCGCCGATCCGCGCCGAAGATTAGCGCATGTCGCGTTCGATCCGATTCACTTCCGGTCCAAACGCGAGGGCATGCGCCCGCCTGGGTGGGCGCGAATGCGCCCGCCAGGGGGTGAGACGGGACCGTGGCCCCTGTGGGGCCGCGTAAGCCCGTCGAACGCGGGCGCATGCCCGTGTCGGCTCACGCGCCACGGGCGGGTGAGCCCGATCAGGTGCGACGTGCACTAGCGCAGAAACGAAAACGGGGCGGACCGGCGCCCGCCCCGAAACCGTCATCGCTGCCGCGCGCGGCTCAGAACGGCTTGCGCTTGATCGGCGCCCACAGCTTCTTGTTGGTGTAGTAGAGCAGCACCGTCAGCACGATCAGGAACAGCACCGCCGTCAGCCCGGCCTCCTTGCGGGCCATCATCTTCGGCTCGGCCGCCCACATCAGGAAGGCAGCGACGTCCTCGGCCTCCTGCTCCAGCGTCGCCGGCGTTCCATCGGCATATTCGACATCCTCGCCCGCCAGCGGCGGGGCCATGGCAATCCAGGATCCGGGCACCATGCGGCCGACTTCCTTCTTCTCGATGACGGTCTTCACCGTGCCATCGGCGAGAACCTTTTCCTTCTCGACCTCCTCGAAGATCTTGCAGGAATCCGGATAGGCGCCGGAAGCAAAGGCAATGTTGTAGTTGCCGTCCATCTCGGTATCGGCAGCACAATCGGGCGCGTCGCGAAAGCCGGTCAGGATGGAATAGATGTGCTCGGGTCCGCCGGTGCCCTTGAAGAGCTGGTTCAGCCCCAGCCCCATCGGCCCGTGAAAGGCCGCCCGCGCCTTGGCCATCAGGCTCAGATCCGGCGCACCGGCATCGGTCACGGCGGGGAAATGGTCGGTGGGCTTGCCGGGAACGGTCTCGCCGGTCTCCGGATCCTCGAATTCGTAGAGCGCGGCGAAGGCCTTGACCTGCTCGGGCGGCAGCTCGGGCCCGCCCGGATCGCCGAGATTGCGGAAGGCGACCAGCTTCAGTCCGTGGCAGGCCGAGCAGATTTCCTTGTAGACCTGCAGCCCGCGCTGCAGCTGATGGGGGTCATAGGTGCCGAACGGAGTCTCGAACGAGAAGTGGATATCCTCGACGTGATGCTCGACCTCGGCGCCCTGCGCCTGCATGCCGCCAAGTGCCAGGGTCGCAGCGGCCGAAACGGCAAGGAGATGCTTGCGGATCATGGCTGGTTCCTCACTCGGCCGGCTGGACGGATGACCTGGAGGCATCCGCCGACCCGCTGGGCGGGTAGTGGGCATCGAAATCCTCCTCGATCGTCGCCGGTTCCGGCAAGGGCCGTTCCAGCACGCCCAGGAGCGGAAGGATGATCAGGAAGTAGGCGAACCAGTAGATGGTGCCCAGGAGCGAGATTACCGGCACGACCCCCTCGGGGGGTTGCCCGCCGCACCACATCAGCACGATGAAGTCGAGCACCAGAAGCCGGAACCACCACTTGAAGACCGGCCGGTAGCGGCCCGAGCGCACCCGGCTGGTATCGAGCCAGGGTGCCAGCGCCAGCACGATCAGCGAGCCGAACATCGCCAGCACGCCCAGGAACTTCGCCTCGAAGATGAAGTCGAAGGTGATCGCGCGCAGGATGGCATAGAAGGGCAAGAAGTACCATTCGGGCACGATATGCGCCGGCGTCACCATCGGGTTGGCCTCGATGTAGTTGTCCGGGTGGCCCAGATAATTGGGCATGAAGCCCACCACGGCGGCGAACACCACCAGGATCAGCACCAGCGCGAACAGGTCCTTGATCACGTAATAGGGCCAGAACGACACCGTGTCCTTCTTCGCCGTCGCCAGGTCCTTGCGCCGGACCTCGACTCCGGTCGGGTTGGAATTGCCGGTGGTGTGGAAGGCCCAGATGTGCACCACAACCAGCGCGGCGATGATGAAGGGCAGCAGGTAGTGCAGCGAGAAGAAGCGGTTGAGCGTGGCGTTGTCCACCGACGGCCCGCCCAGAAGCCAGGTCTGGATGTCCGGCCCGATGCCGGGGATGGCGCCGAACAGCCCGGTGATCACCGTCGCGGCCCAGAACGACATCTGGCCCCAGGGCAGCACATAGCCCATGAAGGCGGTGGCCATCATCGCCAGATAGATCAGGATGCCGATGATCCAGGTCACCTCGCGCGGCGATTTGTAGGAGCCGTAATAGAGCCCGCGGAAGATGTGGATGTAGACGGCGAGGAAGAACAGCGAGCCGCCATTGGCGTGCACATAGCGCAGCGCCCAGCCCGAATTCACGTCACGCATGATGTGTTCGACCGAGGCGAAGGCGAGGTCGACATGCGGGGTGTAGTGCATCGCCAGCACCACGCCGGTGGCGATCTGCAACACCAGGCAGAAGGCCAGCACGATGCCCCAGATCCACCACCAGTTCAGGTTCTTCGGGGTGGGGATGGTCATCGTGGCGTGGATGAGCGCGACGATCGGCAGCCGTTCGTGCAGCCATTTCTCGAAGCGCGTCCTGGGCTCGTAATGCTCGTGCGGAATTCCGGCCATGTCTCGCTCCCCTCAGCCGAGCCTGATCACGCTATCGGAGACGAAGGCCGCCTTCGGCACGTCGAGGTTGCGCGGGGCCGGCCCCTTTCGGATGCGTCCCGCCGTGTCGTAATGCGAGCCGTGGCAGGGGCAGAACCAGCCGCCGAAATCGCCCTGCTCGCCCAGCGGAATGCAGCCCAGATGCGTGCAGACTCCGATCATCACCAGCCACTCGCCATCCTCGGTCAGCGCACGATGGGCATCGGAAGCGTCGGAATCGGGCGGCAGATTGGCGTTGCGTGCGAGGGGGTCGCGCAGCTCGGCGAGGTCGACATTGCGGGCCGCGGCGATCTCCTCCTCGGTGCGCCGGCGGATGAAGACCGGCTTGCCGAGCCAGAGCTGCTTGAGCTGGGTTCCGGTCTCGACGCCGGAGACATCCACCTCGATCGAGGCGAGCGCCTGAACGTCGGCGCTGGGGTTCATCTGGTTGATCAGCGGCCAGATCGCGGCGCCCGTGGCGATGGCACCTGCGGAGGCAGTGGCGACGTAGAGAAAGTCGCGCCGCGTGCCTTCGGCTTCTTCGACGTGAGACAACTGCCTCTCCCTCGCATCGAATCCTTGAGGATTCAGCATTCTTCACCTGTGCTCCGCCGCGGTCGGCAGAGCCCGCGCACCCTCCCATATACTTCACCCCGCCAAGGGTCCAGCGGACAGTCCGACGCAGCGGTACTCGCCGCCGAACCGGTGGGGGTGCCGGCCGCGGCACGGCGATGTGCGATCCGATGGCAGTGACGTCGGCGGAGGGTCCCGGGCCAGCGCATGTCGCGTTCAATTCGATCCACCGTTTGCCGCAGCGCAAGAGCATGCGACAGCCCCGGTGGGCACAAATGCGCCCGTCTCACCCCCAGGCGGGCGCATTCGCGTTCGACGCGCTTGCGCGGCGCCACTGGCGCCACGGTCGCGTCTCACCCTCGGGCGGGCACTGCCCTCAACGCTTCGAGGGAAGCCGCTGGACGCGGCCCGTGTGCATTGGAGAAATCAACAGGGCGTGGGTCGAACCCATCGAGCCTTGGTATTGGACCCGGCTTCTAGTGCTCGTCGCACCTGATCGGGCTCACCCGCCCGTGGCGCGTGAGCCGCCACGGGCATGCGCCCGCCCGCCCCCAGGCGGGCGCATTCGCGCCCACCC
>RFIR01000230.1 GCA_003695135.1 Alphaproteobacteria bacterium
GTCCTGAACGGCAGGCCGGTGATCTCGGCGGCCTTCCCGGCAAAGAGCTTGTCGAAGCCCTTCTTCGTGTTGAGCCCGGTGCCGACCGCGGTGCCGCCCTGGGCGAGGTAGAAGATGTTCTTCAGCGCCGCCTCGACGCGCCCGATCCCCTGCTTGACCTGATGCGCATAGCCCGAAAACTCCTGCCCCAGTGTCAGCGGGGTGGCGTCCTGGGTGTGGGTGCGGCCGATCTTGATGATCCTGGCGAAATCCTTCGATTTCGCCGCCAGCGCCGCATGCAGCGTCTTCAGCGCCGGGATCAGATGATCGCTCGCCACCTGCGCCGCGGCGATGTGCATCGCGGTGGGGAAGGTGTCGTTGGAGCTCTGGCTCATGTTGACATGATCGTTGGGATGGATCGGGTCCTTGGAGCCGATCTTGCCGCCCAGCATCTCGATGGCGCGGTTGGCGATCACCTCGTTGGCGTTCATGTTCGACTGGGTGCCGGAGCCGGTCTGCCAGACCACCAGCGGGAAATGGTCGTCGAGCTTGCCGGCGATCACCTCCTCGGCCGCCGCCACGATCGCCGCGCCGAGCTTCCTGTCGAGCTTGCCCTGATCCATGTTGGCCTGGGCGGCGGCCTTCTTGATCACGCCCAGCGCGCGGATCACCGCCACGGGCTGCCTCTCCCAGCCGATGGGGAAGTTCTGCAGCGAGCGCTGGGTCTGCGCGCCCCAGTAGCGATCGGCGGGAACCTTGAGCGGGCCGAAGCTGTCGGTTTCGGTGCGGGTTGCGGGCATGGCGGCCTCCGGCGCTGACGGATCGGGAATGCCGCCTCCTTACGGCCTCCCGCTCCGCTTGCCAACCGCGGGCGACGCGCGGGCGGGAATCATGCTAGGCTGGTGCGAAAGCAGGGAGGTGTCGCATGGCGTATGACTACGATCTCGGCCGGTATTCGCGGCCGGTCACCGCCGCATCGGCCGAGGCGCAGCGCTGGTTCGATCGCGGGCTGATCTGGACCTATGGCTACAATCACGAGGAGGCGAGGCGTTGTTTCGACCGCGCGCTGGCAGCCGATCCGGACTGCGCCATGGCCCATTGGGGCCTGGGCTATGCAGCGGGGCCCAACTACAATTACGAATGGTGGCACATGGACCCCGACAGCCAGGCCGAGGCGCTGGCCACCGCCTACGATGCCAGCCGCAGGGCGCTGGCGCTGGCCGACCGGGTCACCGCGCCGGAACGGGCGCTGATCGCGGCGCTGGCCGCGCGCTATCCCCGGCGCGAGCCCGCCCCCGACATGGTGCCGTGGAACCACGCCTTTGCCGATGCGATGCGCACGGTCCATGCCGGATTTCCCGGCGATCTCGACATCGCCACCGTGTTTGCCGAATCCCTGCTCAACCTGACCCCGTGGCGGATGTGGGATCTGAAGACCGGCGAGCCGGCCCCGCATGCGGTGGAGGCGCGCAGGGTGCTGGAAGACGCATTCGAGATCCCGGCGGCATGGGACCATCCGGGCCTTCTGCATCTTTATGTGCATCTGATGGAGATGTCGCCCACGCCGGAGCTGGCGCTGCGCCATGGCGACCGTCTGCGCACCCTCGTGCCGGCCAGCGGGCATCTGGTGCACATGCCGACCCATATCGACGTGCTCTGCGGGCAGTATCACGACGTGCTGGCCTGGAACGAGCGCGCATCCGAGGCCGACCGGGTGCTGATCGCGGCCGAGGGGCCCTATGGCATCTATCACGGCTACTGGCTGCACAACCTGCATTTCGCCGCCTATGGCGCGATGTTTCTGGGCCAGTTCGCCCCGGCGCTGGCGGCCGCGCGCAAGGCGGTGGAGGTGACGCCGGAATCGCTTCTGCGCATCGAGAGCCCGCCCATCGCCGATTTCTTCGAAAGCTACATGGGTTTCGAGCCCCATGTGCTGATCCGCTTCGGCCGCTGGGAGGACATCATCGCCGCCAGAATGCCAACGGACCGCGATCTCTACCGCAACCTCACCGCCAACTGGCTCTATGCCAAGGGGGTCGCCCATGCCGCCCGCGGCGAGGTCGAGGGGGCGCTGGCCATGCAGCGGCGCTTTCGCGAGGCCAGGGCGCGCATCCCCGAAAGCCGGCTTCTGCACAACTGCCGCTGCGTCGATCTGCAGGAGGTGGGCGATGCGATGCTGGAGGGCGAGATCGCCTATCGTATCGGCGATCATGACCGCGCCTTCGACGCGCTGCGCCTGGCGGTGGCGCGCGAGGATGCGCTGCCCTATGACGAGCCCTGGGGCTGGATGCAGCCCAGCCGCCATGCGCTGGGCGCACTGCTGCTTGAACAGGGCAGGCTTGAGGAGGCCGAGGCGGTCTATCGCGCCGATCTGGGGCTCGACGATACCGTGCCGCGCGCCTGCCAGCATCCGGGCAATGTCTGGGCGCTGCACGGGCTGCATCAATGCCTGACCCGCCTTGGCAGGACCGGGGAGGCGCGGCTGATCGCCGGGCCGCTCGCCATCGCCGCGGCGCGGGCCGATGCGCCGCCGCGCGCCTCCTGCATGTGCGCCACCGCGGCGTGAGGGTCAGCGGCTGCGCTTGCCCGGCGCGGGATTTGATGCGGAGATCGGTGCGGGCGGATGCGCGGCAGGAGAATTTCAGGGAAGGCGGATATTTATACCAGCCGCCCCTTCGGCCGACCCGTCTGGCGAGAATGCCCGAAGCTTTCGAAACGGGGGCGTCGAGGGGCGGGAAAGGGCCCGGCGATTGCGATCATCGGCCCGATCGGGAAGAGGCGGCGCGAGGCAGGGGCTCGGAAAAGCATGACGCTCAGGCATCGCGGCAGGCAGCGCCAGCGAAGTTTGTTCCTGATTTTCAATTGTTTGATAGAGACCCCTGCAAAACTCCACCGACCAGACCCGGGCGTTCCGCGCAGGCGCCACGAAATTGTGGCGCCACGTGCGCTCTTCTTGTTTTCACTGTTTATTGTTAAATATTGATTGGGGAATTATTTTCTAATTACTTTACAGGCGCGCAACCATGATCCCTGCAAAGCCTTGTGCTTTTCGAGCATCCGCCTGCATCCATGTATTGCGGGGTATTCCTATCATTGCACATGCGCGAGGATGTTCGTCTGGCGGTATGGCGAATCTGCCGGGTGATCGCGCGAGGGAACGCTCCCTGACGGCTGCCAGGCGAACATCTACCAGGGCCGTGCGGATCATCCGCGCCAACGATCCCGACACCGTCACCCCGCTCGCGGCACGAAGCCGGGCAGCGGTCAGTGATCAGGGCGGCTGGTATGAGTTTCGTTCTGTTGGTGGCATTCTGGCTCGCCCCGCCGATCTACTGGAATGACGCAGCCTCCGCCGGCTTTTCGGGCTTTGTCGTCGAGATCCCGCCGTCCTGAGCGGTTGGGGCTGTGCGAGGGGGCTGTCTGCCCCCTCTGCCGCTTCGCGGCATTCACCCCCGAGGATATTTGGCAAACCGGAAAAATCCTGGCATTGCAC
>RFIR01000231.1 GCA_003695135.1 Alphaproteobacteria bacterium
ACGGGGCCAAGGGCCGCCATGGCTTCGCGCAGCGGCTCGGTCAGCTCGGTGGGCGAGTGCAGCCACAGCCCGCCAGCCGACAGCCGGATCACCGTCATCCGGGTCGGGAAGGGCAGCGAGGCGACCCACAGATAGCGCATGCGGATCACCGGCCCGTCGACGATCCACAGATTCTCGGCCAGCGGCTTGAGCGTGTCGATCGGCTCGTAGGGCTTGATGGAGAACATGGGTCTATTCCGCCGGCTGGGCGGCGGCGGTGCGTCGCAGCAGGGTCTCGTTGCCCGGCACGGGGTGGCGCGGCACCATCAGCGCCAGGCAGAGCGACAGCCCGGCCATGCCGGCGGCGAGGGCGAAGACGTAGCCGGGCGCGTAGAGCCACAGAAGCCCCAGCGGTGCCGGCAGCGTCACCGCGGCGATGTGGTTGATGGTGAAGGCCACCGCCGCGGTCGGCGCGATGTCGCCCGGATCGGCGATCTTCTGGAAATAGGTCTTCATCGCGAATGCCATGGCGAACAGCAGGTGATCGGCGACATAGAGCGCGGCGGCAAACCACAGCGGCCAGTCGAACCAGTAGAGCCCGCCATAGAGGACGAACACCGTGGCCAGCCCGACATATTCGAAGATCAGCGCCCGGCGTTCGCCGAAGCGGCCGATCAGCCGTCCGACCAGCGGCGCCAGCACCATGTTGGCGATGTAGTTGATCAGGAACAGCGCGGTCAGCTCGTGGATCTTCATCCCGAATTTCTCGACCATCATGAAGGCGGCGAAGACCACGAAGATCTGCCTTCGCGCGCCGCTCATGAACTGCAGCCCGTAATAGAGCCAGTAGCGCCGCCGCAGCACCATGCGCTTGACCTGCGGATGCGGCGCCTCGAATTGCGGATAGGCGAACCAGCAGAACAGCGCCACGGCCAGGGTGACGCCGCCGCCGGCCCAGTAGGCCACCTTGTAATGCGCATCGACATAGCTGCCGAAGAGGACGATGGCCGAATAGGCGATCAGCGAGCCGGCCGAGCCCGCGGCGAGGATCCAGCCCAGCACCCGCGGTGCCTTCTCCTTGGGCAGCCATTGCAGCTGCAGCGACTGGTTGACCGTCTCGTAGTAGTGAAAGCCGATCGAGGCGATGAAGGTGGTGATCATCAGCCCGCCGAAGCTGGGGAAATTCGCCGTCACCGCCGTCGCGCCGCCGAGGAAGACCAGCGAGATCAGCGCCAGCCGCTGCTCGCGCACTAAAAGGATCACCGCGATCACCCCGACGGCGGCGAAGCCCGGGATCTCGCGCACCGTGTGCAGCAGCCCGATGTCCCAGCCATCGAACTTCGCCACCTCGATGACGAAGTTGTTCAGAAGCGCGTTCCAGGTGGCGAAGGAAAACGGCATCGCCGCCGCCATGACCACCAGCAGCACGACCGGCTGTCGCCAGCGGGGCAGGGCGGCCGCCTCGGCCAGGGGGACGGGATGGCTTCGCATGCTTTTCCCTTAGCGCGCCGCTTCGGGGTCGGACAGTGGAAAATCGCAGGCTGGTAGGATCGCGAGAGTACAACCATTTGTTGTAAAACAGCATCACGGGCAATCGTGCCCGGTAAATTGTGACGGGACCGGCCACAATCGTTAATATGGCCCCGAATCATGTGATTCTGCCTTGATGCGAGAGACGCCGGTGCGTCGGGGTGCTACCAGCCACGCGGCGTCGATTGCAGCAGTGAGGTTCTCACCATGACCAACTTTCTCTCCCCCTTCTTCAATACCGACAATGAAAACGACGGCGTTGGCGGCGTGTCCGAACTGAACGGTGTCAGGGACGTGATCGGCGTCAGCATCGGCAGCAACACCTTCGTCTACGCCGCCGGCCGCGACGATGCGGGTATCCAGATCTTTTCGTTCTCGAACGGGCTTCTGACCGCCTCGGGTGCGGCAATCGACGACGCGACCAACGATCTGACCTTCCCTCGTGATCTGGAACATACCGTGGCCGGCGGATCGGACTACCTGCTGGTCAAGGGATACTATTCGATCACCGTGGCGCGGATCGATGCCACGACAGGTGCGCTGACGGTGACCGATACGGTAACCGATGACGCCATCAGCCTGCTTCAGGGCAACTCCGATCTCGAAATCGCCACCATCGGCGGCACGAGCTATGTCTATGTCGCCTCGCAGGTCGAGCATGCGGTGACGGCCTACTCGCTCGACGGGACGACCGGCACATTGACCCAGGTCGATCAGGTCAGGGATTCCGACAATGTCGCCTACCAGCTGAACGGGGTAAAAAGCCTGCATATCGACTCGATTGGCAATCGCGATTTCCTGTTTACCGCCTCCTATGGCGACAATGGCGTCAGTGTTTTCGAGATCAACGGCAACGGCACGCTGACATCGCGCGATCACTGGACCGATTCGGGATCGCTGGAGCTGAATGACGCGGACGGGCTGGCGACAGCCAAGGTCGGCAGTGCCACCTACCTCTACGTCTCCGGTGCCAGCGACAACGGCATCAGCGTCTTCAGCGTTGCCAACAACGGAATGCTGACCAGCCAGTTCGACTACAATTTCGGCACCTCGGCCTATGTGGGTCTTTATGGTCCGCAACATCTCGAGGTCATTCAGTATCAGGGTGCAAACATTCTTCTTGCCGCCGCGTTCTGGGGCGATGGTCTGGTTGCCTACAGCGTCGAGGATGACGGATCGCTGATCGAAATCGACCGGATCGTCGATGACAGCACACTGAACCTGAACGGACCGAGCTTCATCTCCAGCATCTCGCAGGGCGGCACGGACTATCTGCTGGTGAACGGCCTGAGCGACAACGGCGTCAGCGCATTCGAGGTTGGCGGCGATGAGGATGTGCTGGGCGGTACGATGAGCAACGACCGCATGTTCGGCTTTGGCGGCGACGACGTTCTTGCCGGCAAGGCCGGGGCGGACTCGATCTATGGCGGCGATGGCAACGACGTTCTGGTCGGCCACAAGGGCAACGACCTTCTGCGTGGCGGCGATGGCGGCGACATCCTGATCGGGCGCTATGGCACTGCCGACCGGGCCGACTATACCGGCTCCAATGCCGGGGTGAATGTCGATCTTCTGAACGGCACCGCCTCGGGCGGTCATGCCACCGGCGACATCCTGATCCAGATCGAGGATCTGATCGGTTCCAACAAGGCCGACACGCTGGCCGGCGACATCAAGTCCAACAAGCTGACCGGGGCGGGCGGCGACGACACCATCCACGGCAACGGTGCGGCTGACGACATCTTCGGCGGGAATGGCAATGACGACCTCTCCGGCGATGGCGGCAACGACAAGGTCTATGGCGGCAGCGGAACCAACACGCTCGATGGCGGCGGCGGCAACGACCGGCTGTTCGGCGGCGGCGGGGCCGAGACCATTCTCGGCGGCTCCGGCAACGACACGCTTCGCGGCAAGGGCGGCAAGGATTTCATCGATGCGGGTAGCGGCAACGACTCGATCGTCGCCGGGGCCGGCAAGGATGTCGTCATCGGCGGCATGGGCACAGACGTCATGTCGGGCGGCGGCGGCGGCGACAGCTTCAAGTTCAACGACAACAGCGGCGCCAGCGACGAGATTACCGACTTCACCAATGGCGTGGACAAGATCGACGTCTCCGGCCACTCAGCCGTCACCAGCTTTGCCGACATCACCTCGTTCCAGTTCGGACCGGATCTGATCGTGCAGTTCGGCACCAGCGGCGACGCGGTGCTGCTGCGCAACTTCGCCAAGGCCGATCTCGACATGACCGACTTCAGCTTCTGAGGTTTGGCGCATTCCGATCGCGGCCGGCGGGTTCGTCCCGCCGGCCGCTCCGTCTCGATGCTGCGGCTTGATTTGTGCCGCGCAGGGCGTTCTCATGCCCCGCGAAACCGGTCAGGGAGGCGGCGATGGCATGGGACAGGGCGCGGCTCGAGGCGCTCAGGGCGCGCTTTGCGGATCAGGCACCGGGTGAATTTCACGACCCGCATTTCGCCGAGGTCGCGGCGCATGTGTTTTCCGGCGGGCGACGCGCGGCGCCCTTTGCCGGCATCCCGACGCTCCTGTCGGCGCCGCAGGGCAGCCTGGAGCGGGTCGCGGAACTGCAGGTGGCCCTGTTCGGCGTGCCGATGGACAATGGCGTGACCAACCGGCCCGGCGCGCGCTTCGGTCCGCGGGCGCTGCGCTCGATCGAGCGCATCGGCCCCTACAACCATGTGTTGAAGGTGGCACCGGTACAACAGATGCGTGTGGCCGATCTGGGCGACATCGCCTTTGCCAGCCGCTTCCGGCTGGAGGAAAGCCATGCCGATATCGAAGCGTTCGCCCGCCGCATCGTCGAGGCGGGCACGCTGCCGCTGGCGGTGGGCGGGGATCATTCCATCACCCATCCGCTGCTGCGCGCCGTCGGGCGCGACCGGCCGGTGGGGCTGATCCACATCGACGCCCATTGCGACACTTCCGGCGAATTCGACCAGTCGCGCTTCCATCATGGCGCGCCGTTCCGGGCCGCGGTGCTCGACGGGGTGCTGGATCCGACGCGGACGGTGCAGATCGGCATTCGCGGCTCGTCGGAATATCTGTGGGAGTTTTCCTATGCCAGCGGCATGACGGTGATCCATGCCGAGGAGATCGACGCGCGCGGGCTTGCATCGGTGATCGCCACGGCGCGCGAGGTAGTCGGCGAGGGGCCCGCCTATCTGACCTTCGACATCGACAGCCTCGACCCCGCCTTCGCGCCGGGCACCGGCACGCCGGAGGTCGGCGGGCTGACCACGCGCGAGGCGCTGGCGCTGCTGCGCGGGCTGAAGGGGGTGCAACTGGTGGGCGGCGATGTGGTCGAGGTCGCGCCGCAATACGATGCCACCGCCAACACCGCCCATGCCGGGGCGCAGATGCTGTTCGAGATCCTCAGCCTGATGGCGTTCAGCGCGGCGCTGAAGGCATGAGAGGGCGGTCCGGGGCAGGGCGGGGAGCACGCGCGAGATGACATCCGGCACGGAGGGGGGCGCCCTGCGGGTGGCGCTGATGCAGATGCAGGCCATGCCGGGGAACCTGGCCGGCAACATCGCGCAGATCGAGGCGGCGATGCGCGCCGAGGCCCGGCTGGGCACCCGGCTGGTGATCGCGCCGGAACTGGCGCTGTCCGGCTATGGCGCCGGCGATGCCATCCGCGATCTGGCCGAGCCGGTGGACGGGCCGAGCCTGCAGCGTCTGGCGGAGCTGTCGCGCAGGACCGGCGTGGCGCTGATCCTCGGCTTTGCCGAGCGCGCGGAGGGCATCCTCTACAACAGCGCCGCATTCCTCGATGGCGCCGCGCCCCCGGTCATCCACCGCAAGACGCATCTATACGGCGATTACGAACGCGCGCTGTTTGCCCCTGGCACCCCGCGGCCCGGGACGGTGCAATGCGACGGTCTGCGGATCGGGATGCTGATCTGCTATGACGTCGAGTTTCCCGAGAATGTCCGCCCGCTGGCGCAGGCCGGTGCCGATCTGGTCGCGGTGCCGACCGCGCTGCCCTGCCTGCCGGGTTCGGAGTTCATCGCCCGCAGCATGATCCCGGTGCGGGCCTTCGAGAACCAGGTCTTCGTCGCCTATGCCGATCACGCCGGCGCGGATTCGCGTTTCAGCTATGCAGGGCTGTCGAGCATCGCCGCGCCCGATGGCGGGGTGCTGGCGCGGGCCGGCACCGGACCGGCCCGCATCGCCGCGCGGGTCGATCCGGCAGCCTTTGCCGCCTCGCGGGCGGCCAACACCTATCTGCGCGATCTCTGAGCCGGCTTCAGCCCGCCGCGTCGAGCCCGGTGGCCACCGCGTCGACGACCTTGCCGATCTCCTCTTCGTCGATCACCAGCGGCGG
Source organism: Alphaproteobacteria bacterium (assembly GCA_003695135.1). Taxonomy (GTDB): domain Bacteria; phylum Pseudomonadota; class Alphaproteobacteria; order Rhodobacterales; family Rhodobacteraceae; genus J013. The sequence continues at coordinate 5,849 of RFIR01000231.1, forward strand.
CGCGATCAGAAGCACGTTGCAGCGGCCCGGGATGGTGTTGCCGTTGCGCCCGATCAGTACGCCGGTCTCGCCAGCGGCGGCGATCACCTTGTTCATCTCCGCATCGCCAAGCGGCGTGCGCGCCTCGCGATCGGACACCAGCTCGATACCGGTCAACAGGCCGCGGCCGCGGATCTCGCCCAGCCGCGGATGGTTGCCGATGCGCGCGGCCAGCCGGTCGCGGAATAGGTTGCCCATGCTGGCGGAGTTGCCGACCAGCCCCTCTCGCTCGATGATCTCGATGTTCTTCAGCGCCACCGCGCAGGCCACGGTGTGCCCGCCATAGGTGTTGACCTGACGGAAGTGATCCATGGGGGCGGTGCCGAGGAAGCGCTCGAACACATCGGCCCGCGCCACGGTGGCGGCGATCGGCATGTAGCCGCTGGCAAGCCCCTTGGCGAAGGTGACGATGTCGGCCTGCACGCCCCAGTGCTGCTGGCCGAACATCTCGCCGGTGCGGCCGAAGCCCGAGACCACCTCGTCGAGAATCAGCAGCACGCCGTGCCGGTCGCAGATCTCGCGCACGGCCGGCAGATAGTTGTCGGGCGGCACCAGCACCCCGCCGCCGGAGATGATCGGCTCCATGATCACCGCCGCCACGCTTTCGGCGCCTTCATGGATGATGGTCTCTTCCAGTTCCTCGGCCATCGCCGCGCCGTGTTCCTCGATGCTCAGCTTGGGATGGCGGCGATAGGGATAGGGCGGCATGACGTGCAGGAAGCCCACCGCGCCGGGCTCATAGCCCAGCTTGCGTTCGGCCTGGCCGGTGGCGGTCATGGTCCCCAGCGTGTTGCCGTGATAGGCGCGGTAGCGCGCGATGATCTTGTAGCGCCGCTCGCCCGCCTTGCCGCTTTGCAGATGGTACTGGCGGGCGATCTTGAAGGCGGTCTCGTTCGCCTCCGAGCCGCTGGCCGAGAAATAGACATGGGCTTCGTAGCCCAGAAGCGACTGCAGCTTCTCGGCCAGCCCCACCACCGGCGGCGCGGTCATCACCGGGGCGAGGTAGTTGAGATCGCGCATCTGC
>RFIR01000232.1 GCA_003695135.1 Alphaproteobacteria bacterium
GCCCATTGCCTCGAGGCCTATTCCTCGCCGCATTACCACCCGATGAGCCAGGGCATCGCGCTGGAGGGCATGCGGCTGGTGTGGGAGAACCTGCCGCGCGCCTTTGCCGACGGCACGGATCTGGAGGCGCGCAGCCACATGATGTCGGCGGCGATGATGGGGGCGGTCGCGTTCCAGAAGGGGCTCGGTGCCATTCACGCCATCAGCCATCCGGTCGGCGCCCTCTACGGCACCCATCACGGCACCACCAATGCGGTGGTGATGCCGGCCTGTCTGAACTTCAACCGTCCTGCCATCGAGGATCGCATCGAAAGGCTCGGCCATTATCTCGGCATCGCGGGCGGCTTCGACGGCTTTCATGCCGCGGTGGTCGATCTGATTGCCCGGCTCGGCATCCCCGACAGGCTGGGCAAGCTCGGCGTGCCGGGCGACCGCATCGACGAGCTGACGGCGATGGCGCTGGAAGACCCCTCGGTCGGCGGCAATCCGGTGCCGATGACGGCCGAGAATACCCGCGCGCTCTATGAGGCGGTGATCTGAGGGCGGCTCCCATTGCCCTCGATTCCGGCCCGGCCCGTTAGCGTGCCGATCGGCCGGTCAGATCCGTGCTTTCGATTCGGGCGCCACGCCCGGGGCTGGCCGCAACACCCGCAGGGCGCGCATTCATGGCGCGCCGCTGCGCGCGGTCCGGTGCCGCGGCGCCATGGTGCGCCATGAATGCGCACCCTACGGGGCCGTGCTACGCCGCCTCATCCCGGATCTGAGGGCCGCGTCAGCCCCTGCCGAACAGGGTCCGCAGCTCTGCCTTTGCCCGTTCCAGCACCGCCCTGCGCTCGGGGTCGAGGCTGCGGCCGGCGCGGTTGATGTAGAAGTTCAGCATCGACATCGCCGATTGCAGCGGTGTGCCCTTGCGGGTGGTGCTCGCCTCGGCCGAGCGCTTGAGCGATGCGGCGATGCGTTTGGGATCGTCCCAGGTGAAGACGCCGGGTTCCAGCTGCAGCGCATGGCTGGTTTCGGTGACCTTGTGCGACCAGTCGCGCGGCTTCTCGGCCATAGCCCGCACCCCGTTCGGCTGCTGACACTCTGGAGCATGTCTTGCCCACCCGGCCCGCCTTGCCCGGGAGCGGAGCGAACCGGGCATGCGCCCGCCCGCCCCTTGGCGGGCGCATTCGCGCCCACCCGGGCGGGCGCATGCCGTCGCGTCGGGCTCCCGCGCGAAACCTGTCGAGCCGGATCGTTCTACCGCCCGAGCAGATAGCGCAACAGCGCCAGCAGCGCCGAGACCACCAGCGAGACCAGAATGGCGCTGGTGATGGGGATGTAGAGGCGGAAATTCTCCCGCTCGATCACGATATCGCCCGGCAGCCGGCCGAGGCCGAGCCGGGTGATCGGCCCCCAGAGCAGGCCGATCACGATCAGCAGAACGCCAAGGACGATCAGGATACGGGCCATGTCCATCGGATGCGGGATTCGGCGCTCGGGGTCAATGGGGCGCTTCCCGTCCAATCTGAATCGAGCCCACCCGAGACCCCGCCCGGGCGTCAGCCCGGGCAGCGCCCGCGTCGCCATTGTCGCTCGAACCCTGTATGGGTGGCTCCCGCGGGGCAAGTGCTTTGCGGAGATTTCGGCTGAGGTCGGTTGCGGCCATGTATACGGCGTCTGGACTGCAGCGCGGTGGCTGCGCGCCCTGATGAGTGAGTGCCGGTCCGCGCAGCGGCGATCGGTCCTGCGGACCGATCGAGGCGTGAACGGGCGGAGCCCGGCTGTCGGGTCCAAATCAATGGCACGTGCTCGCGAGCGCCCCGGTTCGAGCCGGGTGTCCCGATTTCCTCTTGCCGTCCGTTTGCCATCCATTGCCTGGCAGGCGATGCACCGCATCGCCGAGAAGGATCTCACGTTGCGCCTCGGCCTCCCTGGGGCCGGGCTGGGCCGGCGGTTTCATTCAGCTCATGACGGACCGGTAGCGCTCGCCACTTCCGATCAAGGCTCGCACGATCCTGGCCATGCGATTGGCCAGGGCAATCGCGACGACCTTCGGTTTCTTCTTCTGCAGCATCTGCCACAGCCGGTCATCGCCGGGTTTTCCGCGCCGCCGCGCGCTGATCGGTGCCATCGCGCCGAGGTGGCGCAGCCGACGGAGACAGGTATTGCCTCCCCTGGAGACATGTCCCGCCCGGACCTTTCCGCCGGTGGAGGCCGGGCACGGGGTCAGGCCCGTCCAGGCAACATGGTCGTGAGCGGCTGAAGTTCCCGACCTCCGGCTTGGCAGCAGCGAGTGCGCTGGATGTGATCATTGCGATGCCGGGAGCGGGAGCCTTCCACCCCATCAATGACGTTTGCGGGCTCACTCTCTGCCGCCCTTCGGGGCTCCAGAAACTCGGGGAAGTAGCTGCCCTTGCGCAGCTTCGGGATCTTCACGTCGACCCTTCCGGTACGCGTTTCCCACGCTCTGGTCCGATATCCGTTGCGATGGTTCATCCGATCAGCGCTGCGCTCGTGCGCCCCGGCGCTGCAGAGCTGGTCGACATCCCGCGCCATGAGGCGGTCGGCCGCGAACCCGAGCATCTCGGCAAGCAGGCTGGCGTCGGATGTCTCCGACAAAACTGCGCGCAGCGTCGCGGTGTCTGACAGGCTGTCCTTGGTCATGGTTGATCTCCTCGGTCACGGGTCAGGTCGGCAAACCTA
>RFIR01000002.1 GCA_003695135.1 Alphaproteobacteria bacterium
CATCCCCTACTACCCGATCCGGCTGGTGGCGGAAAAGGCGATGCTGGGCCGGTATGTCGAGCGGGCGGAGGCCGAAAGCGGCGTCACCTTCGTCGGCCGGCTCGGCACATATGCCTATCTCGACATGGACGTGACCATCGGCCGGGCGCTGGAGACGGTCGATGCGGTGCTGCCGATGCTGCGCGCGGGCCGGACGCCGCCGGTCTTCGTGCACCGCCCGCTCTGACGGGGCAGGTCCAGCGGTTGACAGTGCCGCCCGGCCGCTCAATCCCTAGGGCCGGGCCGATCCGGCACGGACAGCATGGTACCGGCGGAGGCCAGGCAGGCGATGCCCTCACGACGGGAAACGCCAGTCCCGTTCGGCTTTCTCAGGCACCGCGGAATGCGGCGCTGGCAAGGTTTTCGCTGATTTTCACCTTTGATTGACAGAGCCCCTGCGAAACTCCACCGACCAGACCCGGGCGTTCCGCTTGGGCACCACGAAATTGTGACGCCACAAGCGTTCTTTTTATTTTCACTGTTGATTGATAAATATTGATTGGGGAATTATTTTCTAATTATTTTACGCGTGGGTGATCATGATCCCTGCAAAACCTGGTGCATTCAGGGCATCCGCCTGCATCCGTGTTTTGCAGGGGTCTCGATAAATATTGATTGGTGGAATTATTTTCCAATTACTTTACATACACGCAATCGCTATCCCTGCCGATCCTTGCATATTCGCGGGCTTCGCCTGCGCCTTCCGTAGGGTGCGCATTCATAGCGCACCTTTGCACGCAGTTGCACCGGGCGTTGTGACGGTGCGCAATGAATGCGCACCCTACAGACCGAGCGAGGCGGTCGGGCGTATCCAGTTCAGGCCGGCAAACCAGCTCCCGCGCAATCCTGCACGCCACGCCGGTCTTCGCGGGTTGCGACGAGATCGCCTGCAACGGCCACCAGGGCCGGGACATTCCCTGCCCCGGTTGACAGCGCCGCATGCCGGCTCCATCCCGGGAACACCGGATGTGGAGGCAGGGATGGCAGGAACAATCGACGTGGCGGAGCTGGAGGCGCTGAGGGGAAGCGAGGTCGGCCGCTCGCGCTGGTTCACGCTCGACCAGCCACGGATCGATGCCTTCGCCGGCATCACCGAGGATGACTATTTCATCCACACCGATCCCGACCGCGCCGCCGCCGAATCGCCCTTCGGCGGCACCATCGCGCATGGCTTCCTGACCCTGTCGCTGCTCTCGGCCATGGCCTATGACGCCCTGCCGACGGTCAGGGGCCGGCGCTGGCAGGTCAATTACGGTTTCGACCGTATCCGCTTCGTCGCCCCGGTGCCGTCGGGCGCACGGGTGCGCGGCATCTTCGCACTCGTGGCACTGACCCGCGACGCCCCCGACCAGATCTCGCTGCGCCATGCGGTGACGGTGGAGATCGAGAACGCCCCGCGCCCGGCCATCGCCGCCGAGTGGCTGACCCGCATCTGGGGCGATTTCGACGGAGCGCCGGCATGAGAGCCTGTCTGCTGTCCCTCCTGCTCGCGCTTCTCGCCCTGCCAGCCACGGCCTGCGGCGGGCGCGAGCGCTGCAAGGTCGCCGAAGGCTACTACCTCGCCCTGCCGCCGCCGCAATGGGACGGCCATACGCCGCTGCCGGTGGTCGTCTTCATCCATGGCTGGAATTCCTCGCCCGAAGGCATGCTGCGCAACCGCGCGCTGATCGGCGCGCTGCACCGGCGCGGGGTGATGCTGGTGCTGCCCTGGGCGCAGAGGGGCTACTGGCGCCAGATCGGCCCCGGCCGGGCCGAGCCGGGGCGCGACGAGGCCGCCTATATCCGCCGCATCATGGCCGATCTCGCCCGGCGCTGGCCCATCGACCGCGGCCGCATCCTCGCCTCGGGCTTCTCGCGCGGGGCCTCGCTGGTGTGGAACCTCGCCTGCTACACGCGCGGTCTCTTCACCGCCTACGCGCCGATCTCGGGCGGGTTCTGGCACGACACGCCGGCCAGCTGTCCCGCCGGCCCGGTCCGGCTGCGCCACATCCACGGCCGCCGCGACCGGGTGGTCGCCTATGACCGGCAGGGGATCTACGATTCCGCCCCGATCCCGGACGGGCTGGCGCTGCTGGCCCGCCACGATCGCTGCAGGCCCTTTCCACCCGCGCGCAAGCGTGGCCGACTCGCCTGCGCCCGCGCCAGATGTGCCACCGGCGCGCTGGAGATCTGCCTGCATGATGGCGGCCATTCCATCCCGGCCGAATGGGTGGCAGAAGGGTATGACTGGATGATCCGGATCACGGGGGAATGACGATGGATCTTGGCGTAACCGACCGGGTGCGGCCTCTGATCGCGCAGGTGCGCACCATGGTGCAGGAGGAGATCGCGCCGCTCGATGCCGAATATCATGCCGAGATCGGCAAGACCGGCAACCGCTTCGAGTTCACCCCGCGCATGACCGAGATCCTCGAGGGTCTGAAGGCGAAGGCCCGCGCGCGGGGGCTGTGGAACTTCTTCCTGACCGACAGCGAGAAGGGCCAGGGCCTGACGACGGTGGAATACGCCTATCTGGCCGAGGAGATGGGCAAGGTGCCGCTGGCGGCGGAGGTGTTCAACTGCTCGGCCCCCGATACCGGCAACATGGAGGTTCTGGAACGTTTCGGCAACGAGGCGCAGCAGGAACGCTGGCTGACCCCGCTTCTGAACGGCGAGATCCGCTCGGCCTATCTGATGACCGAGCCCGATCAGGCCTCGTCGGATGCCACCAACATCGCCATGTCCTGCGTCCGCGACGGCAAGGATTACGTGCTCAACGGCGAGAAATGGTGGGCCTCGGGCGCCGGCGATCCGCGCTGCAAGGTCTATATCGTCATGGTGCGCACCGGCGGCGAGGAGGTGTCGAAGCACCGGCGCCACTCGATGATCATCGTCCCCGCCGACACGCCGGGCATCGAGCTGCTGCGCGCGATGGAGGTCTATGGCCATGACGATGCCCCGCATGGCCACATGCATATCCGCTTCACCGATGTTCGGGTGCCGGCGGAAAACCTCATCCTCGGCGAGGGGCGCGGCTTCGAGATCGCGCAGGGCAGGCTGGGACCGGGGCGCATCCATCACTGCATGCGCGCCATCGGCCAGGCCGAGGCGGCGCTGGAGCGCATGTGCCGCCGCGCGGTGGCGCGCGAGGCGTTCGGCAAGCCGCTCGCCCAGCTCGGTGCCAATCACGACATCATCGCCGAGTGCCGGATGGAGATCGAGATGGCCCGGCTGCTATGCCTCAAGACCGCCTGGATGATGGATCAGGGCGATGCACGCGCCGCCGCGCCCTGGATCAGCCAGATCAAGGTGGTCGCGCCCCGGGTGGCGCTGAAGGTGATCGACGAGGCGGTGCAGATGCATGGCGGCATGGGCGTCAGCCAGGACACGCCGCTGGCCATCGCCTGGACGCATGTGCGAACGCTGCGGCTGGCCGACGGGCCGGATGCGGTGCATCGCCGCCAGATCGCCCGTGCCGAGCTCAAGCCCTACACCAACGAGAGGGTTTAGCGAATATCGTGCCTGAGGGGGTTCACCGTAGCGTCCAGCGCAAGGGCAGGCGATCGCCCGGGTGGGCGCGAATGCGCCCGCCATCGGGCGGGCGGGCGCATGCCCGGTTCGCTTCGCGCCCCGGGCGGGTGAACCCGACGGTGACCGGTATGCATCACCGGATCGACGCCGATGATCACCACCCCGGTTTCGCATTTCCGCCGCCCGGGCATGGCGTGATGGCCGTGTCGGCTGCCGGATTGCCGATGGCCGACACAGGCCTGACGCCCCGCACCCGAGGCAGGGCTGGCTGATGGGCGCGCTGATCCTCGTCCGCCACGGCCAGGCGAGCTTCGGGACCGAGAATTACGACCGGCTGAGCCCGCTCGGCCATCAGCAGGCGGAATGGCTGGGCGAGTATTTCGCCGCCCACGGGCTGCGCTTCGAGCGGGCGATTCGCGGCGCCCTGCGCCGCCACCGCGAAACCGCCGAGGGCATCGCGCGCGTGCTCAGGCTGCCGGAATTCGCCATCGACCCGCGGCTGGACGAATTCCAGTCCCGCGCGCTGGTCGAGGAATACGCCCTTGCCACCGGCGCCGCCCCGCCCTCGGGCCGCGAGGGCTTCCTCCAGCATTTTCCGGAAGTGCTGGCGCGCTGGGAGGCGGGCGTGATCGGGTCCGAGGCCCCGGAGCGCTACCAGTCGTTCCAGGCCCGCGTCGATGCCGCCATCGCCGACGCGTATCAGCCCGGGCACAATACGCTGGTGGTGACCTCGGGCGGGGTGATCGGCGTGACGCTGCGTCGGGTGCTGGGGCTCGACATCACCGCCACCGCCGAGCTGATGCTGGCGATCCACAATGCCAGCGTGCACAGGCTGGACTGGGAAGGCGGCAAGCTGCGCCTGACGCTGTTCAACGCCAGCCCGCATCTCGACCCGGTCGAGCGGATCCATGCCCGCACCTTCATCTGAGACCACGAAGCGACCAACCGGGGGCTGACGATGAGCGCACACGAGGCTGCAATGCTGGATCTGGAGGCGGTGGAACGCTACCTCGCCGCGCATCTGCCCGGCTTTTCCGGGCCGCTGACGGCGGAGAAGACCGCCATCGGCCAGTCGAACCCGACCTTCGTGCTCACCGCCGCCTCCGGCCGCTACGTGTTGCGCCGCAAGCCGCCGGGCAGGTTGCTGAAATCCGCCCATGCGGTGGACCGGGAGTTCCGGGTGATCGCCGCCCTGCAGGGCTCCGACGTGCCGGTGCCGCGCAGCCTCCTCCTGTGCGAGGACGAGAGCGTCATCGGCTCGGACTTCTACGTCATGAGCTACGTGCCCGGCCGCACGGTGATGGACCCGCGCATGCCCGGCGCCGACAATGCCGAACGCGCCGCCTTCTATGACGACATGAACCGCTGCCTCGCGGCGCTGCACAACGTCGATGTCGATGCGGTCGGGCTGTCCGATTTCGGCCGGCCGGGCAGCTATTTCGAGCGCCAGACCAGCCGCTGGACCAGACAATACCGCGCCAGCCAGACCGAGGAGATTGCCGAGATGGAGCGGCTGATCGACTGGCTGACCGCCGAGATGCCCGCCGATGACGGGCGGGTGGCGCTTGTGCATGGCGACTGGCGCATCGACAATCTGCGGCTGGCGCCGGATGCGCCGAAGGTCGCCGCGGTGCTCGACTGGGAGCTGTCGACGCTGGGCCATCCCTTCGCAGATCTCGGCTACCAGCTGATGCAGTGGCGGATGCCGGCCGGCGAGATCGGCCGCGGGCTGGAAGGGGTGGACCGCGCCGCGCTGGGCCTGCCGAGCGACCGCGAATATGTCGAGGCCTACGCCCGCCGTACCGGGCTGAGCGAGCTGCCCGACCTGACCTTTCCCATCGTCTTCGCCTTCTTCCGCATCGCCGCCATCCTGCAGGGCGTGAAGAAGCGCGCGCTCGACGGAAACGCCTCCAACCCCGAGGCGGCGCTGCGCATGGGCAGTTACGTGGGCGAATTCGCCCGGCGCGGTCTGGCGGCGATCGAGGGGGGCTGAGCGCTCACGCCATCTTGCATTGACAGCCGCGCGCCGTGCTGGCCCGATGAGGCATGCTGCGAGTCGCGTTTGTCCTCTTCTTCCTCTTCGCAGCCGGCCGCATGGCCGTGGCCGGCTGCCCGCCACTGCCCGATCGCACAGCCGAGCACGACGCGCTGTTTGCCGAGCTTGCCGCGAGCAGGGACGTGCATGCAGCGCGGCGGGTGGTGGCGCGCATCTGGCAGTTCTGGACCACGGCGCCGGACGAGATGGCGCAGAACATGCTCGATCTCGGCATTCAGCAGCTCCGCTATGGCCAGTATGACGGGGCCGAACGGACCTTCGGCCGGCTGATCGATTACTGCCCCGATTTCGCCGAGGGCTGGAACCAGCGTGCCTTTGCCCGGTTTCTCGCCGGCCGGCTGCAGGGTTCGATGGAAGACATCGACGAGGTCCTCAGGCGCGAGCCGATGCATTTCGGCGCGCTGTCGGGCAAGGTGCGGATCCTTCTGATGCAGGGCCGGGTGCTGGCCGCGCGCGGGGTGCTGCGCGAGGCGCTGAAGATCCACCCCTTCCTGTCCGAACGCCACCTGCTGGAAAAACCCGGCGAGGACATCTGAAGCGCGCCGCAACACCCCGCGACAGCCCGCTCCTTTCCGGTTTGCCAAATATCCTCGGGGGTGAATGCCGCGAAGCGGCAGAGGGGGCAGACAG
>RFIR01000233.1 GCA_003695135.1 Alphaproteobacteria bacterium
AAGCGCGTCGAACGCGGAAGCGCCCGCCTGGGGGTGAGACGGGACCGTGGCCCCTGCGGGGCCGCGTAAGCCCGTCGAACGGCGGGCGCTGCCCGGGCTGACGCCCGGGCGGGTCCTTGAACTGGGCACGATTCACATTGTTCGGGAGGCGCTCAAGGCAACCGGCTGGCGCCGGCGGCTGCGCCGGCCTTGACCGCTGGCCGACCCGGGCCGGGCTTCAGCGGCGGCGGACGCCGATGGCGTCGAGCGCGGCCTCGATGCGGGCGCGTTCGGCCGGCTCCGAGCCCTGCGCCTGTGCGCACAGCGCGTCGAAGCGCGCGCGCAGCGCCGCCTTCTCCGCCCCGCGGCAATCGTTCCACGGCCGGCCCTGCAGCCCCATCGCCAGCGCGTAATAGGCGATGAAATGCGGCCGGGCCCCCGATTGCAGCAGGCGCGCATAGGCGGCATCGGCGCCGAGTTCGATCAGCTCCTCGGCCGAGGCGATCCCGGCGCGGGCGAAGGCGGCCTCGCTGGCGGGCCCGAGATTGCGGATCGACGAGACCGGGCGGGTCATGTCAGCAGGATCGGCGCCGTCTCGCCCCTCAGCACCCGGTCGAGCACCAGCGGGTAGAGCCGGTGCTCCATCTGCAGGAGACGGGCGGCGAGCCTCTCGGGCGTGTCGCCGGGCTCGATCGGCACGATGGCCTGACCGCGGATCGGGCCGGTATCGAGATCGGCGGTGACCTCATGCACCGTCGCCCCGTGCACCGCCATGCCCGAAGCGATGGCGCGGGCATGGGTGTCGAGCCCGGGAAAGAGCGGCAGGAGCGAGGGATGGATGTTGAGCATCCGACCCTGCCAGCGCGCGACGAAATCCGGCGTCAGGATGCGCATGAAGCCCGCAAGGCAGATGAACTCGGCCCCGGCCGCGTCGAGCGCGCGCTGCAGTGCCGCCTCGAAGCCGGCCCGGTCACCCCGGTGCGCCGAGGCATCGACCACCGCAGCGGGAACGCCAAGTTCTGCGGCCCGCTGCAGCGCGCCGGCGGCGGGATCGCTGGAGAGCACCAGCGCCGGGTCCGCCACGACCCGGCCTTCCTGCATGGCGCGTACCAGCGCCACCATGTTGGTGCCGCTGCCGGAGACGAGGATCGCCACCCGCCGCCGGTTCAACCGAGCGCCCCGCGATAGCGGATGCCCGGCCCGTCGGTGACCTCACCAAGGCGAAACACCGTCTCGCCCGCCGCGCGCAGACTTTCGGCCACAGCCTCGGCCTCGGCTTTCGCAACCACCGCGATCATGCCGATGCCGCAGTTGAATGTGCGCAGCGCCTCGTCCCGCCCAAGCCCGGCCCCGGCGATCAGCCAGCCGAAGACCGGGGGCAGGGGCCAGGCATCGAGATCGACCTCCGCCCCCAGCCCCTCCGGCAGTACCCGCGGCAGGTTCTCGGTGATGCCGCCGCCGGTGATGTGGGCGAACGCGTGCAGGCCCGGCGCCGCCATGACGGAGCGCGCCGCGCGGACATAGATGCGGGTGGGGGCGAGGAAGGCGGTGCCGAGATCGTCACCCGTGAACGGCGCGGGATCGGACCAGGCGAGCCCGGCGCGTTCGACCAGCTTGCGCACCAGCGAATAGCCGTTGGAGTGCACGCCCGAGGAGGCAAGACCCAGCAGCACATCGCCCGCCGCCACCGCCCGCGGCAGGCCGGTGCCCCGCTCCATTGCCCCGACCGCGAAGCCGGCGAGGTCGAAATCGCCCTCGGCATAAAGCCCCGGCATCTCGGCTGTCTCGCCGCCGATCAGCGACGCGCCCGCCTGGCGGCAGCCTTCGGCGATGCCGGCGATCACCGCCTCGGCCTGATCGAGTTCCAGCCTGCCGGTGGCGAAATAGTCGAGAAAGAACAGGGGCTCGGCGCCCTGGCAGATCAGGTCATTGACGCACATGGCGATAAGATCGATGCCGATGGTATCGAAACGGCCGGTCTCGATGGCGAGCCGGAGCTTGGTGCCGACGCCATCGGTCGCCGCCACCAGGATCGGATCGTCAAAGCCTGCCGCACGCGGATCGAAACCGGCGCCGAAGCCGCCCAGCCCCTCCATCAGCCCGGGGCGGGCGGTGGCCGCGGCCAGCGGCGCGATCCGGCGCACCAGCGCGTTGCCGGCATCGATGTCGACCCCGGCATCGCGATAGCTCAGCGGCCGGACGTTGCGGCCTCTATCCCCGTCGGTACCGCTCAATGGGATTTGGCGTCATGGGCGAGATCGACCAGCATCTTGTAATTGCGCACCTCCAGCTCGCGCCCGCGCTTTTGCAGGATGCCGATCTTGGTCATGCGCGAGATCTCGCGCGCCACCGATTCGCGCCGCGCCCCGATGCGGTTGGCGATCTCCTCATGGGTGGGGTTGGGCTTGATGCGGGCGGTGTTCTCGATGTAGTCGGGCCGCCCGCACAGCCGCAGAAGCTCGGCATAGAGCCGGCCCTGCACCGAGAGCGAGGTGTTCTCGTAATACCGCTCGGTCAGCAGGTGCAGCCGCGAATGGGCCGCGCGCAGCAGACCGATGGCGATCTCGGGATCGGAGCGCAGGAACTGCATGAAACCGTCGCCCGACATGCGTGCGATCAGCGAGGTCTCGGTGGTCTCCACCGTGGCCGAACGCACGGTGTTGGAGATCGCCGCGATCTCGCCCAGCACGGTGCCGGGGACCGCATCCTCCAGATGCACCAGCCGCCCGGTGGAGGTGTACATCGCCACCCGCGCCCTGCCGGAGAGCATGAACACCACCGAGCGGTCCTTCTCGCCCTTGTACATCAGCACCGTGTGGGGCTCGACCACCGTGGCGCGGCAGGCCTCGGCCACCCGCCCCAGCGCGTCGTCATCCAGCGCCTTCAGACAATGGACCTGTCGCAGGAAACTCTTGTCAGGGATCATGCTCGACTCCGCCTTTGGCGGGGAGCATGCAGAACTCGCAGCGACTTGACAAGCCTGTGACATTGACCCTCGCCGCATCCACTGCCAGAAGGGGGCTGTCGCTGCGGGCCCGTAGCTCAATGGTCAGAGCAGGCCGCTCATAACGGCTTGGTTGGGGGTTCGAGTCCCTCCGGGCCTACCAGCCGCCCGGAATGCGGCGGCAGGCAGCGCGGCTCAGGCCGCCGCAGGCATGGCCGACCCGCCCTTCGCGCCGCCATGGGCCGGGCGCATCAGCCCCAGGCGCGCCTGCTGGCTGCGGCTGATCGCCTGCAGGATGCGATCGGCGGTCATGGCGATCAGCGCCATGGAAAGCCCGGTGATCACCCCCATGCCCATATCGGCCTTGCCCAGCGAGAGAAACACCTGCTGGCCCAACCCCTGGGTGCCGACAAGGGCGGCGATCACCAGCATGGAAAGCCCGTACATGACCGTCTGGTTGAGCCCCAGCATGATCACCGGCAGCGCCAGCGGCAGCTTGACCTGGAACAGCAGCTGCGCCGGCGAGCAGCCGATCTGGCGCGCCGCCTCCACCGTCTGGGCCGGGACCGAGCGGATCCCGTGTTCGACATAGCGGATGGCGGGCACGATGGCATAGGCGATGATGGCCAGAAGCGCGGTGAACTCGCCCACCTTGAACAGCATCAGCACCGGGATCAGCAGCACGAATTGCGGCATGGTCTGCAGCGTGTCGTTGATCGGGCGGATGATGCGCGAGACGGTCTCGCTGTGCGCCGCCCACACCCCGATCGCGCCGCCCGTGAGGAAGGAGACCGCCACCGCCACCCCGCAGAGATAGATCGACAGCATCGCCGGCACCCACACACCGGTCACCAGCATGAAGACCAGCGAGGAGAAGGCGAGCACCGCCACCGGCCGCCCGCCCGCGCGCCAGGCCAGCATGGTGATGGTGGCGATCACCACCGGCCAGGGCAGACCGGTCATGCCGAACCAGATCAGCGTGGCCAGCAGGACCACCAGACCCGCCGCCGCCCAGCGGCCCCGCCACAGGCAGAACAGCGTCAGCGCCGCGGCCAGGCCGACATAGCCCCAGATCATCGCCGGGCTCAGCGCGAAGCCCCAGGTGAAGGGCGAGACCGCCAGCGACAGTCCGATGCGCAGCGGCATCATCAGGAAGAACAGCACCACATGCTTCACCGCGCCCAGCACATGCGAATAGTTGCGCACGATGTAGCTGATGGCGTCGTTGAGCGGCTGGGCGGGGTAGAACACCCAGCCCTCGGGATAGGTGGAGAGCGCCGGGACCAACGCGGCGAGGATCAGGCTCGCCACGATCGCCAGCGCGGCGGCGGCCAGATAGGGGCCCAGCGGCCGGCTGCCCGGCGCGCGGCGGGTGGCCAGCCCGGCGCTGATCCGGTCGAGCACGATCGCCATCAGCGCGATCACCAGCCCCGAAAGCAGACTCTGGCCGAACTGGGCCTTGCGCATGGTGCTCAGCACCTCCCAGCCGATATCGTCGAAGCCGCCGATGATGGCGGCGATGATCACCATCGACAGCGCGGCCATGATGGTCTGGTTGACCCCGATCAGGATCTGCGGCATCGCGGTGGGCAGCTCGACCAGCCAGAAGCGCTGGCGCGGGGTGCAGCCGCTCATCAGCCCCGATTCCTTGATCCCCGCCGGCACCCGGCGCAGCGCGAGGATGGTGTTGCGTACCATGGGGGGCGCGGCGAAGATGGCGCTGGCCACCAGCCCGACCGCCGGGCCGAAGCCGAACAGGAACAGGATCGGGATCAGATAGGCGAAGGCCGGCACGGTCTGCATCAGGTCGAGCAGCGGCTGCACGATGCGGTCGACCCGCTCCGACGACCACGCCGCGACGCCAAGTGCAAAGCCCGCAGCCAGCGACAGAGGCACCGAGACCGTGATCAGCGCCAGCGTGTTGAGGCTTTCGTCCCAGTAGCCAACCACCAGCATGTAGCCCAGCGCCATCAGCGTCAGCGCCACCAGCCGCCAGCCGCCCGCGCGATGGGCCAGGATCGCGAACAGCGCCACCAGCATCGGCCAGGGCATGGCCAGAAGCAGTGTCCTGACCCCGATCAGCGGCTGGTTGAGCCCCCAGGCGACGGCGCGGAACAGCCACTGGAAATAGTCCACGAACACCGCCATGGCCGCGCTGATCGCATCGGCCAGCGGGATCACCCAGCCCGGGGGATATTTCGCCAGCCATGGCAGGCTGTCGCGCATCAGGATGCAGGCGAAGCTGAAGATCGCCAGCGCGATCCAGGGCCAGGCTGCGCGCGGCACGCTCATTCGGCGGCCGCCTTCTCCGCCGGGGTCAGCGCCCGGGCGAGCGCGTCGCGGTTGACCACCCCGACGATGCCGCCCCTGCCGTCGCTTACGGGCAGCACCGCCTCGCCGGCGGCGATGCGCGGCAGCACCTCCTCGACCGGGGTCGCCGCGTCGACCGGCTCGGTGGCCGGCAGCGCACCGGCGGGCGGCTCCATGATGTCGCGCAGCTTCAGGATGCGGCTGAGCGGCACGTCGCGGGTGAACTCGGCCACATAGTCGGTGGCTGGCTTCATCACGATCTCGGCCGGGGCCGCGCACTGCACCACCGCACCGTCCTTCATGATGGCGATGCGGTCGGCCAGCTTCAGCGCCTCGGCGAAATCATGGGTGATGAAGACGATGGTCTTGCCCAGAAGCCGCTGCAGGCGCAGGAACTCGTCCTGCATCTGGCGGCGGATCAGCGGATCGAGGGCCGAGAACGGCTCGTCGAGCAGCCACAGCTCCGGCTCGACCGCCAGCGAGCGCGCGATACCCACCCGCTGCTGCTGGCCGCCGGAAAGCTGGCGCGGAAAGGCGTCGTCGCGGCCCTTGAGCCCGACCAGCTCGATCATCCTGCGCGCACGAGCCTTGCGTTCCTCTGCCGCCACACCCTGGACCTTCAGCGGGAAGGCGACGTTTTCCAGCACCGTCAGATGCGGCAGCAGGCCGAAATCCTGAAACACCATGCCCATCTTGTGCCGGCGCAGCGCGACCATCTCGGCGGGGCTGGCGGCGAGCAGATCCATGCCGTCGAGGATCACCTCGCCCGCGGTCGGCTCGACCAGCCGCGACAGGCAGCGGATCATGGTCGACTTGCCCGATCCCGACAGGCCCATGATGACGAAGATCTCGCCCTCGCCGACCTCGAAGCCGACATCGACCGCGGCGGTGATGCAGCCCGCCGCGCGCAGCTCGGCCGCGGTCTGGGCCGGATCGCCGGTCAGCAGGCCGCCGCCGCTAAG